>NZ_JBICVV010000003.1:460041-576585 GCF_043199295.1 Streptomyces sp. NPDC048612 | reverse complement strand
GGTTGATAGGCCAGATATGGAAGCCCGGTAACGGGTGGAGTTGACTGGTACTAATAGGCCGAGGGCTTGTCCTCAGTTGCTCGCGTCCACTGTGTAGGTTCTGAAGTAACGACCTGTGTTAGTGCCGGGTTGGTTAACTTCATAGTGTTTCGGTGGTCATTGCGTTAGGGAAACGCCCGGTTACATTCCGAACCCGGAAGCTAAGCCTTTCCGCGCCGATGGTACTGCAGGGGGGACCCTGTGGGAGAGTAGGACGCCGCCGAACAAATTTTGAGAAAGCCCCTCGGGAACGCGAGTTCCCGAGGGGCTTTCTTGCGTTGTGGTGATCTTGGGACCCGCGGCACGGCGTCGCCGGCGGGCCAGGTAAGGTCAGGGGGCATCGTTGGCAGATTTCCCACAGGAGGCTTCCGCGTGGAGGTCCAGGAGACGCGGGTCCAGACGGACCGCGTCCTCACCATCCCGAATATCCTGAGCATGGCTCGCCTGCTCGGCGTGCCGTTGTTCCTGTGGTTGATCCTGTGGCCGGTATTCGGCGGCCCGAAGGCCGATGGCTGGGCGTTGCTGGTCCTCGCGCTCAGCGGGGTCAGTGACTATCTGGACGGCAAGCTCGCCCGGCGCTGGAACCAGATCAGCAGTCTGGGCCGCATCCTCGACCCGGCCGCCGACCGCCTTTACATCCTGTCCACCCTCGTCGGCCTGACCTGGCGCGAGATCCTGCCGGTCTGGCTGACCGCGGCCCTGCTGGCACGGGAAGTGATGCTGCTGATCGCCATCGGATTCCTCGGACGCCACGGATACGGGCCGCCCCAGGTGAACTTCCTGGGCAAAGCGGCTACGTTCAACTTGATGTACGCCTTCCCGCTGCTCCTCCTGAGCAGCGGAAACAGCTGGCTTCACACACTTGCTGCCGTTTTCGGATGGGCGTTCGCAGGATGGGGTACAGCGCTGTACTGGTGGGCAGGAATCCTCTACGTGGTCCAAGTCCGCCGCCTCATCAGAGCGGACACCACGGCCGACTGAGCTTTCCGGACCGGCAGCTGGTGCCAAGGCCCGGCGCCCGTACGCGATAACAGGAACAGTGGGCGAACTGGACAAGTGAAGTCGGCAAGACCGTCGTCTCTTAGAGGAGGACGCTTCCGACATGAAGGCCGTTGTGATGGCCGGTGGCGAAGGAACACGACTTCGCCCCATGACGTCCAGTATGCCCAAGCCCCTGCTTCCGGTCGTCAACCGGCCGATCATGGAGCATGTGCTCAGGCTGCTGAAGCGGCATGGTCTCAGCGAGACCGTCGTGACCGTGCAATTCCTTGCCTCCCTCGTCAAGAACTACTTCGGCGACGGAGAAGAGCTCGGAATGGAGCTCACCTATGCCAACGAGGAAAAGCCGCTCGGTACCGCAGGCAGTGTGAAGAATGCCGAGGAAGCCCTCAAGGACGACGCCTTCCTCGTCATCTCCGGTGACGCCCTCACCGACTTCGACCTCACGGATCTGATCCGCTTCCACAAGGAAAAGGGCGCCCTGGTCACCGTCTGCCTGACGCGAGTCCCCAATCCGCTCGAGTTCGGCATCACCATCGTCGACGAGGCCGGCAAGGTCGAACGCTTCCTGGAAAAACCCACCTGGGGCCAGGTCTTCTCGGACACCGTCAACACCGGCATCTACGTCATGGAGCCGGAGGTCTTCGACTATTTCGAGCCCGATGTGTCGGTGGACTGGTCGGGTGATGTCTTTCCGCAGCTCATGAAGGAAGGCAAGCCGATCTATGGCTATGTCGCCGAGGGCTACTGGGAGGACGTCGGCACCCACGAGAGCTATGTGAAGGCACAGGCCGACGTGCTCGAAGGCAAGGTCGATGTCGAAATCGACGGCTTCGAGATCTCGCCGGGCGTATGGGTCGCGGAGGGCGCCGAGGTCCATTCCGACGCGGTACTGCGCGGCCCGCTGTACATCGGTGACTACGCCAAGATCGAAGCCGGTGTGGAGCTGCGTGAGCACACCGTCGTCGGCTCCAATGTCGTCGTCAAGAGCGGTGCGTTCCTGCACCGTGCCGTCGTGCACGACAACGTCTACATCGGGCAGCAGAGCAATCTGCGCGGCTGTGTGATCGGCAAGAACACCGACATCATGCGGGCCGCCCGGATCGAGGACGGCGCCGTCATCGGCGACGAATGCCTGATCGGTGAAGAGTCGATCGTCCAGGGCAATGTGCGGGTCTATCCGTTCAAGACCATCGAGGCCGGCGCGTTCGTCAACACGTCGGTGATCTGGGAGTCCCGGGGCCAGGCGCATCTGTTCGGCGCCCGCGGGGTTTCCGGCATCCTCAATGTCGAGATCACACCGGAACTCGCGGTACGGCTCGCCGGGGCGTACGCCACCACGCTCAAGAAGGGCTCCACGGTCACCACTGCCCGCGACCACTCCCGTGGTGCGCGGGCGCTCAAACGTGCCGTGATCTCCGCGCTGCAGGCCAGCGCCATCGACGTACGCGACCTGGAGAACGTCCCGCTGCCCGTGGCCCGCCAGCAGACCGCGCGGGGCAGCGCCGGCGGGATCATGGTCCGTACGACGCCCGGTGTGCCGGACTCCGTGGACATCATGTTCTTTGACGAGCGGGGCGCCGACCTCTCGCAGGCCGGGCAGCGCAAGCTCGACCGGGTCTTCGCCCGGCAGGAGTACCGTCGCGCCTTCCCCGGCGAGATCGGCGATCTGATCTTCCCGGCCAGTGTCTTCGACTCCTACACCGGATCGCTGTTGCGGGCCGTGGACACCACGGGTGTCGGCGACTCCGGACTGAAGGTCGTCGTGGACGCCTCCAACGGCAGTGCGGGCCTGGTCCTGCCCAGTCTTCTGGGACGGCTCGGCGTCGACTCCCTGACCATCAACCCCGGGCTCGACGAATCCCGGCCGACCGAGACCGCCGACGCCCGGCGTGCCGGCCTGGTCCGGCTCGGCGAGATCGTGGCCTCGGCGCGGGCCGCCTTCGGCGTGCGCTTCGACCCCGTAGGAGAGCGGCTCTCCCTGGTGGACGAGCGCGGCCGGATCATCGAGGACGATCGCGCGCTGCTGGTCATGCTGGATCTGGTGGCGGCCGAGCGGCGTACCGGGCGGGTGGCGCTGCCGGTGACCACAACCCGGATCGCCGAGCAGGTGGCGGCGTATCACGGCACGCAGGTGGAGTGGACGACGACCTCGCCCGACGATCTGACCCGGGTGGGCCGCGCCGACGGCACGGTCTTCGGCGGGGACGGCATGGGCGGCTTCCTCATCCCGGAGTTCAGCAGCGTCTTCGACGGCGCGGCCGCGTTCGTCCGGCTGATCGGCCTGGTCGCCCGCACCCAGCTCACGCTCAGCCAGATCGATGCCCGTATCCCGCGGGCGCATGTCCAGCGGCGGGACCTGGCCACCCCGTGGGCGGTCAAGGGCCTGGTCATGCGGCATGTGGTCGAGGCCGCCGGCGACCGGGACGTGGACACCACCGACGGGGTACGGGTCGTGGAGTCCGACGGCCGCTGGGTCCTGGTGCTGCCGGACCCCGCGGAGGCGGTCACGCACCTGTGGGCGGAGGGGCCGGATGACGCCTCCGCCCAGCAGCTGCTGGACGAGTGGTCCGCGGTGGTGGACAGCGCCGGACGCTGACCGGGGCCCCACCGGCGGGCCGTGAATCGGCACGCCGGTGGGGCCATTGGGAGACCGCGCGGCCGACGTGCGACGATGTGCGGCATGTCGCAGCAGCGCCCCGATCGGAGCAACCCGAATACGTCGGCCGCGCGCCCCGATGCGTCCATGTCGCTGCTGACCAACGTGATGGATCACAGCCTCGATGACGGATATGCCGAGGCCGCCGCGCGCAAGTCCGAAGCCGGAGTACGCGGGCTGCCCCGCACCCTGCGGGCGAAGTTGGGCCTGGCGGCCGGTTTGGTGCTGGCCGCCGTCGTGGTGACGGTGGGGGCGGCGCAGGCGCGGATATCAGCACCGACGCTCGCCAAGGAGCGCGAGGAACTGATCAACCGCATCCAGAAGGGCACCGGGGAGGCGGACCGGCAGCAGAAGCGGGTCGACGCGCTCCGGGACGACGTCAGCACCATGCAGCGCGAGGCGCTGAAGAGACACGGTGGCGACAAGGCGGAGCTGCTGGCGCTGCTGTCCGGCTCGACCCAGGTCACCGGCCCTGGCGTGAAGCTCGTCGTGGACGATGCGAAGGGCGCGGCGTCCAGCGGCGGCGGTCCGCGCGAAAGCAGTGGTTTTTCGGACACCGGGCGGGTACGCGACAGGGATATGCAACGCGTCGTCAACGGCCTGTGGGCGTCCGGTGCGGAGGCCATCTCCGTCAATGGGCAGCGGCTTACGTCACTCTCGGCGATCAGGGCCGCGGGAGACGCCATACTGGTCGACAACAAGCCACTGGTGCCGCCTTATACGGTGCTGGCGGTGGGGGACGGGCAGCGGCTGAGCACCGCGTTCCAGGACAGCGCCGACGGTCAGTACCTGCATGTGCTGCAGGAGAACTATGGCGTGCGCACCAGGATTTCCGCTGAGAACGGGGTCACGCTGCCGCCCGCGCCCAGCTTGATCGTACGTACCGCAAAGCCGCAGGCCGGCGCCGCCAAGGCGGACGGCGCCGACATAGGGAAGGGCACATCGTGATCGCCGTTTTGGGCCTCATCGTGGGAGTCGTGGTCGGGCTTGTCGTCCGACCCGTGGTGCCGACGGTGGTCGAGCCCTACTTGCCGATCGCTGTCGTCGCGGCGCTGGACGCCGTGTTCGGCGGTCTGCGCGCCATGCTGGACGGCATCTTCGACGACAAGGTCTTCGTGGTCTCCTTCCTGTCGAACGTCGTGGTCGCCGCGCTGATCGTCTTCCTCGGCGACAAGCTGGGTGTCGGTGCCCAACTCTCCACCGGCGTCGTCGTGGTGCTGGGTATCCGGATCTTCTCCAACGCCGCCGCGATCCGCCGGCACGTCTTCAGGGCGTGAGGCGGATGACCGAGGACCAGGCCCCGGAGCCTGAGAAGCCCGAGCCGCAGAAGAAGGCCGAGCTGGAGAAGATCCAGCCGGAGCGGAAACCGGAGCCGGCGAAGGCGGCGGAGCGGACGGAACCGGAGCGGACGGAGCAGGAGCAGGACGGCGGCCCGGCCGGCCGGCGTCCGATGCCGCCCGAGAGCTGGAGCACCCCCGAGCAGGCGGAGTCCGGTGACGGAGCCGAAGCCCAGGAACCGGACAGTGCTGGACAGAAGCAGGGCAAAGGGGCAGACTCCTCGACCCCGGACGTCGTCGCCGATGACGACGGGGGTGCGGAACGCCCGAAGACCGGTCGGGAGCGGCTCCTTGCGAGTCTGTGGCCGCCGCGGCTGACCCGGGCTCAACTGATCGTTGCGCTGCTGCTGTTCATTCTCGGCCTCGGCCTGGCGATTCAGGTACGTTCCACAAGTGACAGCAGTGCGCTGAGAGGTGCGCGCCAGGAGGACCTGGTGCGCATTCTGGACGAGCTGGACAACCGCTCCCAGCGGTTGACCGACGAACAGCGGCGCCTGGAAGGGCAGAAGACCGAGCTGGAGAACAGCTCGGACCAGGCCGAGGAGGCCCGTAAGCAGACCGTGGAGAAGGAACAGCAGCTGGGCGTGCTGGCCGGGACCGTCGCGGCACGGGGGCCCGGCATCAACCTGACCATCGACGACCCGACGCACTCCGTGGAGGCGGACAAGCTGCTGGACACCATCCAGGAACTGCGGGCGGCCGGCGCGGAGGCCATCCAGGTCAACGACGTACGGGTCGTCGCGGACAGCTATCTCTCGGATGTCCGGGGTGGCGTGGAGATCGACGGCAAGCGCGTCATGCAGCCGTTCCGCTTCAAGGTCATCGGCAAGCCGGAGGACTTGGAACCGGCGCTGAACATCCCTGGCGGAGTGGTCCAGACTCTGGAAAAGGAGCAGGCCAAGGTGTCTGTGACCCGTGAGGAGAAGATCATTGTGAACGCCTTGCGAGAGGCGGAGCGGCCTGACTACGCTCGGTTGTCATCTCAGTGAGGCGTGCACGTATGTCGAGTGCCCGAGCAGGGCATGAGGTAGCGGGGGGTCGACGCACCGTGCGTGTGGTGTGTGGTGGAAACTGTCTGAAGGCCACGGACGTTCACAGGATGTCCGGATGGGCCGGTGTGTGCATCGAGGGTTCGTCCTGCCCCACGGGCGGGTCTGTTTCGTTCAAGGGGAATCGCCCGTGAAGTTGTTTGGAAAGCTTTTTGGCAAGAGCGCACGCCAGGAGGGCGACAGCGGCTCGGCGCGGCACCGCGCTCCGCGTCAGCCCGACGAGAGCGGCGCGTCCGAGGACCGTCCGCTCTTCCGTGACGAGGTCAGCGGTCCGTCCGGGGGGTACGGCGCGGGTTCTGTTGACCCCTCCGGTGCCGGCCGCATAGGTTCCCAGGAACCATCAGCCGCACACACGGGTGGAGGGTCGGCCTTGCCGGTTTGTACGAGGTGTGGGAACCAGAACGCCGAGGCGAGCCGGTTCTGCTCCAACTGTGGCGCGCCGCTGCGTGCGGGTGCCCAGCCCGAGCGGGCGTCCGAGACGACGTCGACCATCTCCATTTCGGGGCTGGAGGCCTACGACTCGGAGACGACGGGCCAGAATCTGGCGCCGTCGCTGTCGCCCGAGGCCCAGGCGGCCGTGGACGCTCTCCCGTTGGGATCGGCGCTGCTGGTCGTCCGCCGGGGGCCGAACTCGGGCAGCCGCTTCCTGCTGGACAGCGAGCTGACCACGGCCGGCCGGCATCCGCAGGGCGACATCTTCCTCGACGATGTGACGGTCTCGCGCCGCCATGTGGAATTCCGTCGCGGTTCCGACGGTCTCTTCACCGTCGCCGACGTCGGCAGCCTGAACGGCACCTACGTCAACCGCGAGCGGATCGACTCCGTCGCCCTCGCGACCGGCGACGAGGTCCAGATCGGCAAGTTCCGCCTGGTCTTCTACGCGAGCCAGCGAGGCGCCGGTATCTGACCGGCCGGGGAAGGCATATGCGCGATACACCGAAAGGCGGCGCCGGCTCTGCCGGTGCCGCCTCCTCGGACGGCAAGCCGGTGAGCATCGGCACGGTGCTCACCCAGCTGCGCGAGGAGTTTCCCGAGGTCACCATCTCCAAGATTCGCTTCCTGGAGGCCGAGGGACTCGTCGAGCCGAAGCGCACGCCTTCCGGCTACCGCAAATTCACGCAGGACGACGTCGGGCGGCTGGCCGCCGTCCTGCGGATGCAGCGGGACCACTATCTGCCGCTCAAGGTTATCCGGGAGCATCTGGACGCCCTGGAGCGCGGTGAGCAGGTGCCGCTGCCGGCCCCGGCCGCACCCTCTCGGGACCTGGTCGAGGGCCTGCCCGACCCGGATACGGAGCCTCCGACGGCTGCCCGGATCGGCCGGGCCGAGCTGCTGGCCGCCGCGGACGTGGACGAGGCGGCGCTCACCGACTGGGAGTCCTACGGACTCATCGTCCCCCACGCGGACGGCGGATACGACATCGAGGCCGTCACGGTCGCCAAACTTGTCGCGGACCTGGGCCGATTCGGTCTGGAGCCGCGACATCTGCGTGCGGTGAAGGCGGCGGCCGAGCGCGAGGCGGGTCTGGTCGAACAGGTCGTTGCACCCCTTCGGCGGCACCGTAACCCGCAGACCAGGGCGCATGCCGAAGCCACCGCCAGGGAGCTGGCGACGCTGTCCGTACGGCTCCACGCGGCCTTGCTGCAGAGCGCGCTGCGGGTCCGCCCATAGCGAGCAAACGAGTGCCCGACTACCCAAACCTGCCGGGCACGTCCTAGGGTTGCTGTGTGAACGAGCTCGACGTCGTGGGTGTCCGGGTGGAAATGCCTTCCAGCCAACCGATCGTGCTCCTGCGGGAGGTGGGAGGCGATCGATACTTGCCCATTTGGATCGGGCCAGGGGAGGCCACCGCCATCGCCTTTGCCCAGCAGGGCATGGTCCCTGCCAGGCCGCTGACGCACGACCTTTTCAAGGACGTGCTGGAGGCGGTGGGCCAGGAGCTGACGCAGGTCCGCATCACGGATCTGCGCGAGGGGGTTTTCTATGCCGAACTTGTCTTTGCGAGCGGGGTCGAGGTCAGTGCGCGTCCGTCGGACGCGATAGCGCTGGCCCTGCGCACCGGAACGCCGATCTTCGGTACCGACGGTGTGCTGGACGACGCGGGGATCGCCATCCCGGACGAGCAGGAGGACGAGGTGGAGAAGTTCCGCGAGTTCCTCGACCAGATCTCGCCCGAGGACTTCGGGACCAACAGCCAGTGATATCGGCCAGGCGAACCGCCTGATTCCGGCCAAACAATCAGGCCTTCCCCGTGCGAGGTCACGAGAAACCACTCGTAGGGTGATTATCACTCGGCGTGGCGAGCGCGGCGATCGTTGACGCACCCCGAGTGACTGCATACCGTCGATGTGGCAGGTCCCGTCCGGGACGTGGAGGACGGAGGGCGGCGTGGCAATCACCGGCGACGGTATGGCGGCGGAAGGGGCGTTGCCGCTCCACTCGAGCGCGGCAGCGAACCCTGCGCCGGCACCGGCCGCGGCGGTGTCGGGGGACTGCGAGGCTCAGAACATCGGCTATCGCGGCCCGACCGCTTGTGCGGCAGCGGGCATCACTTATCGGCAGCTCGACTACTGGGCGCGTACGGGCCTGGTGGAGCCGAGCATCCGGCCGGCCTACGGCTCCGGCACCCAGCGGCTCTACAGCTTCCGGGACGTCGTGGTCCTGAAGATCGTCAAGCGGCTCCTGGACACCGGGGTGTCGCTGCAGAACATCCGCACCGCCGTCCAGCATCTGCGCTCGCGCGGGCTGGCGGATCTGACGCGGATGACGCTGATGAGCGATGGGGCGACGGTCTACGAGTGCACCTCGCCCGACCAGGTCGTGGATCTGCTCCAGGGCGGTCAGGGCGTCTTCGGGATCGCCGTCGGGGTGGTCTGGCGGGACGTGGAGGGCGCGCTGTCACAGCTCCACGGGGAGCGCGTCGACACGGGCGAGACGCTGATCGGGAAGAACCCGCAGGACGAGCTGGCGCGGCGGCGTCACCGCGCGGGCTGAGTCCCCGGGCGGAGCGCGCGGCCCGGCATCGGGCCGATTGTCAGTGGCATGGGGCAGCATCGGAGATGTGAGACCCGCGCCGACGATCCTGCATCTGGACATGGATGCGTTCTTCGCGGCCGCCGAGCAGGCGGCCAAACCGAGCCTGCGCGGAAAGCCGGTGGTGGTCGGCGGGGTCGGCGGCCGCGGTGTGGTCTCCACGGCCTCGTACGAGGCGCGGGTCTTCGGGGTCCGGTCCGCGATGCCGACGGCCCAGGCGCGTCGGCTGTGCCCCAACGCCGCCTATCTCAGTCCTCGCTTCACCCTGTACCGCCAGGTGAGTGAGGCGGTGATGGAGCTGCTGCACACGCTGTCGCCGTTGGTGGAGCCGCTGAGCCTGGACGAGGCGTTCGTCGATCTGGAGGCGGGCGGGGTGCCGGCCGAAGGGGCGGCCGTACGGGCCGTGGGGGAGCAACTGCGGCGGGACATCCGGTCCGCGACGGGGCTGACCGGCTCGGTGGGGCTGGCCGGGGCGAAGATGCTGGCGAAGATCGCCTCCGAGGCGGCCAAGCCGGACGGCCTGGTGGTGATCGAGCCGGGCACGGAACGGGAGCTGCTGGGCCCGATGACGGTGCGGACGCTGCCCGGGGTGGGGCCCGCGACGGCCGAGACGCTGCGCCGGGCCGGGATTCATACCGTCCAGGAGACCGCGGAGGCCGGTGAGGCGGAGCTGGTGCGGCTGCTGGGCAGGGCGCACGGCGCGGGGCTGTATGGGATGGCGCTGGGGCAGGACGACCGGCCGGTGGTGGCCGAGCGGGACGCCAAGTCGATCTCCGTCGAGGACACCTTCGAGGTGGACCTGACCGACCGGACGCGGGTGCGGAGCGAGGTGCTGCGGCTGGCGGACCGGTGCGTCCAGCGACTGCGGGCGGCCGGGCGTTCCGGGCGGACGGTGGTCATCAAGGTGCGCAACTACGACTTCTCGACGCTGACCCGTTCCGAGACGCTCCGCGGGCCCACCGACGATCCGGCGGTGATACGGGAGGCTGCTGTGCGCCTGCTGGAGACGGTGGACACCACCGGCGGGGTGCGGCTGCTGGGCGTGGGGGTCAGCGGGCTGGCGGACTTC
The DNA here is from genome assembly GCF_043199295.1 of Streptomyces sp. NPDC048612. NCBI lineage: Bacteria > Bacillati > Actinomycetota > Actinomycetes > Kitasatosporales > Streptomycetaceae > Streptomyces > Streptomyces sp. NPDC048612. The sequence goes on along the minus strand of NZ_JBICVV010000003.1, from coordinate 566,400 downwards.
ACGCAGGAGGATCTGTTCGCCCAGCTCGCGACGGAGCGGGAGGCGGCGGAGTCGGCCGCGGCGGCCGCTGCCGCGGCGGCGGAGCGGGCTGCCGGGGGCGTGGAGCGGCGGGAGGCCGAGGAGGAGCCGCCGCGGCGCTGGCATCCGGGGCTGGACGTGGTGCACGAGGAGTACGGCGCCGGCTGGGTGCAGGGGAGCGGGGTGGGGAGGGTGACCGTCCGCTTCGAAACGCCATGGTCCGCACCGGGGAGGGTGCGGACCTTCGCTGTCGAGGACCCGGCGCTGCGGCCGGGGGAGCCCCTGCCGCTGGTGGGCGGGGCGCCGGCGGATGGTCAGTCGTCCGAGCCGGCGATCTTGCCGAAGTTGGTGTCGCCGGAGCCCGGCACCGGATCGGAGGTCGGGGAAGAAGTATCCAGGCGATAGTGGTGATAGAGCTGAAGTTCCTGCTCAGGGGAGAGATGACGGCCCACGCCGAAGTCCGGGGCGTCCTTGATCAGTTTGCGGTCGTAAGGAATGTGCAGTCCCTCTTCGGCCATTTTGCTGGGTTCCAGGGGGACGAACGCATCCCGGCTGAAGAGTCCGGTGCGTACGGCCGCCCACTCCGGTTCCCCCGTCGCATCGTCGAGGTAGACCTCGTCGATGGTCCCTATTTTCGCGCCGTTACGGTCGAATGCTTTGCGGCCGATCAGGCTTCGGGGATCGATATCGGTTTGCACGGCCCCTCCAATTGGTCGCAACTGCCCTGTGACAACTACCAAACGGCACATTTCATGCCCCGGCCACTCGAAGGAGCCTTCGAGAGCCACGCTGGTAGGCTGGCGATTGGCCGCAGACCCCGTGCGGGAGAGTCCTTGTCGTTCGCGACCAGGGCGCCGAAGGAGCAACTCCTCCCCGGAATCTCTCAGGCACCCGTACCGCATGGACGAGGTCACTCTGGAAAGCAGGGCGGGCCACGGAAGGCACAGCGCCGGGACCCCTCCTCACCGACGGTGAAAGCCGGGCCGCTCCTGGGCGGGCCGGTGAAGCTCTCAGGTTAGATGACAGAGGGGGAGGCCGTCCGGGCACCCGCGCCGTGGTGCCCCTCGTAGGTCGCACCGACCAGGAGGCCCCCGCAGATGACCACCAATCGCATCTCCTTGACCGAGCTGGAAAGCGGCACCCCCTTCGAGCGCCGGCACATCGGTCCCGACCAGGCGGCGCAGGCGAAGATGCTCGCGCACATCGGCTTCGGGTCGCTGGACGAGCTCACCGCCACCGCCGTGCCCGATGTGATCAAGAGCGCCGAGGCGCTCGGCCTGCCGCAGGCCCGTACCGAGGCCGAGGTGCTCAAGGAGCTCCAGGGCCTGGCGGACCGCAACCAGGTCCTCGCTTCCATGATCGGTCTCGGCTACTACGGCACGTTCACCCCGCCGGTGATCCTGCGCAACGTCATGGAGAACCCGGCCTGGTACACGGCGTACACGCCCTACCAGCCGGAGATCTCGCAGGGCCGCCTCGAGGCGCTGCTGAACTTCCAGACCATGGTCGCCGACCTGACCGGACTGCCCACCTCCGGCTCCTCGCTGCTGGACGAGGGCACCGCCGCCGCCGAGGCGATGGCGCTCTCCCGCCGTGTCGGCAAGGTCAAGCAGGGCGTCTTCCTGGTCGACGCCGACTGTCTGCCGCAGACCGTCGCCGTGATCGAGACCCGTGCGGAGCCCACCGGCGTCGAGGTCGTGGTCGCGGACCTGTCCGACGGCATCCCGGCCGAGATCGCCGAGCGCGGTGTGTTCGGTGTGCTGCTCCAGTACCCGGGCGCCTCCGGTGCGGTGCGCGACCCCCGCGCCCTCATCGAGCAGGCCCACGAGCTGGGCGCGATCGTCACCGTCGCCGCCGACCTGCTCGCCCTGACGCTGCTCACCTCACCCGGTGAGCTGGGCGCGGACATCGCCGTCGGCACCACCCAGCGCTTCGGTGTCCCGATGGGCTTCGGCGGACCGCACGCCGGCTTCATGGCCGTCCGTGACCAGTTCGCCCGCAGCCTCCCCGGACGTCTGGTGGGCGTCTCCGTCGACGCCGACGGCAACAAGGCCTACCGGCTGGCGCTGCAGACCCGTGAGCAGCACATCCGCCGGGAGAAGGCCACCAGCAACATCTGCACCGCGCAGGTGCTGCTCGCCGTCATGGCCGGGATGTACGCGGTCTACCACGGGCCCGAGGGCCTGCGGACCATCGCCCGGCGCACCCACCGCTACGCCGCGGTCCTCGCCGAGGGCCTGCGGGCCGGCGGGGTGGAGATCGTGCACGACGCGTACTTCGACACCCTGACCGCGCGGGTGCCCGGCCGGGCCGCCGACGTCGTCGCCGCCGCCCGCGAGGCCGGTGTCAACCTCCGGCAGGTCGACGCGGACCTGGTGGGCATCGCCTGTGACGAGACCACCGGGCGGGCGCAGCTGGCCGGTGTCTGGAGCGCCTTCGGGGTGCAGGGCGACGTCGAGCAGCTGGACGCGGCCGCGGCCGAGGCGCTGCCGCAGGGGCTGCTGCGCCACGACGACTACCTCGCGCACCCGGTCTTCCACGAGTACCGCTCCGAGACGGCGATGCTGCGCTACCTGCGCACCCTCGCCGACAAGGACTACGCGCTGGACCGCGGCATGATCCCGCTCGGCTCCTGCACGATGAAGCTGAACGCCACCACCGAGATGGAGCCGGTCACCTGGCCCGCGTTCGGCCAGCTGCACCCGTTCGCGCCGGCCGGCCAGGCCGAGGGCTACCTCACGCTCATCCAGGAGCTGGAGGAGCGGCTGGCCACGGTCACCGGCTACGACAAGGTCTCCATCCAGCCGAACGCCGGGTCGCAGGGCGAGCTGGCCGGCCTGCTGGCCGTGCGCGCCTACCACCGTGCCAACGGCGACGAGCAGCGCACGGTCTGCCTGATCCCGTCCTCGGCGCACGGCACCAACGCCGCCAGCGCCGTGATGGCCGGGATGAAGGTCGTCGTCGTCAAGACCGGTGAGGACGGCGAGGTCGACACCGACGACCTGCACGCCAAGATCGAGAAGCACCGTGACGAACTCGCGGTCCTGATGGTGACCTACCCCTCCACCCACGGGGTGTTCGAGGAGCACATCACCCAGATCTGCGCGGCGGTGCACGAGGCCGGCGGTCAGGTCTACGTCGACGGCGCCAATCTCAACGCGCTGGTCGGGCTCGCCGAGCCCGGCAAGTTCGGCGGCGACGTCTCGCACCTGAACCTGCACAAGACGTTCTGCATCCCGCACGGCGGCGGTGGCCCCGGTGTCGGCCCGGTCGGTGTGCGCGCCCACCTGGCGCCGTACCTGCCCAACCACCCGCTGCAGCCGGGCGCCGGCCCCGAGACGGGCGTCGGGCCGATCTCCGCCGCTCCCTGGGGCTCGGCCGGCATCCTGCCGATCTCCTGGGCGTACGTCCGGCTCATGGGCGGTGAGGGCCTCAAGCGCGCCACCCAGGTCGCGGTCCTCAGCGCGAACTACATCGCCAAGCGTCTGGAGCCGCACTACCCGGTGCTCTACACCGGCCCCGGCGGCCTGGTGGCGCACGAGTGCATCATCGACGTCCGGCCACTGACCAAGGCGACCGGTGTGAGCATCGACGATGTGGCCAAGCGGCTGATCGACTACGGTTTCCACGCGCCGACGATGTCGTTCCCGGTGGCCGGCACGCTGATGATCGAGCCGACGGAGAGCGAGGACCTCGCGGAGCTGGACCGGTTCTGTGACGCGATGATCGCGATCCGTGCGGAGATCGAGAAGGTCGGCTCGGGGGAGTGGGACAAGGACGACAACCCGCTGCGCAACGCCCCGCACACCGCGGGCGCGCTCGGTGGGGACTGGACGCACCCGTACACCCGTGAGGAGGCCGTCTTCCCGGCCGGTGTCTCCGTCGCCGAGAAGTACTGGCCGCCGGTGCGCCGGATCGACGGTGCCTACGGCGACCGAAACCTCGTCTGCTCCTGCCCGCCGCTGGACGAGTACGACAACTGACCCACGGCAGCAGCAAGGGCCCTCGGCAGATCTGCCGGGGGCCCTGTGGTTCGTGGTGAGCGCGGCGGGTCAGGCGGCGGCGCCGACCCGGGCGCGGTGCGGGGCGATGACCTGCCCGTCCGGGAGCAGCTCACCGGTGTCCTCGAAGAGCAGGACGCCGTTGCAGAGCAGGCTCCAGCCCTGCTCCGGATGGTGCGCCACAAGGTGTGCGGCCTCCCGGTCGGTGGAGTCTGCTGACGGGCATGGCGGTTGGTGCTGGCACATGGAAGTTGTCTTTCGCTGCGGTGAGGTGAACGTCGTCGTGCGGCTCGATGAGGGGTTCATGGCCGCTCCCCCGTTTCTGTCGGTCGGTCCCAGTGTTGCCCCACGGACGCGATTCCGCAGGGATTTCGCAGCAGCGGTACTCACTCGGTAGGGACGCGTCACCCGTGCGGGCGGTTGCTCCCAATTGCACTCCTCCCCAAGAGGGTTGGCAGTGGTATCCGCGGACTAGGCCGCGTGGGTGAGCACGCGTGAGCGCCCCGTGGCCGGACGGGGCCGCGGGGCACGCTCGGGCGGGACGGCGGGCGCCGCAACTCGGGGCGGCGCCGCCGGGTCAGGCGGGTTCGGCGAGGAGCGGCGCGGGGGCGAGGCGCAGGGTGAGCCGGGGGAGCAGGTCGGCGAGGTGCTGGGGGCGGTGCGCGGCGATACCCGGCGGGGCGGGCGCCAGCGGCACCAGCAGGTCGGCGGGTGCGGGCAGCCCCCCGGCGCCGTCGGAGGCGAGGTCGTGATGCAGCCACAGCGTGAGCATGTACAGCTCGGGTACTGACAGCAGACGCGGCTGGTAGGGCGTGGCGAGTGACTCGGCCTGGGCCAGTGCCCGCTCGGTCGCGGCGACGTAGGGGCCGCCGCAGAAGCGCCCGAAGGTCCAGCCGTCCGCGGTGAGGACCGTCTCGGCGGCCGCCACGGCCCGCTCCCCGCCGCGGATCAGGAAGCTCCAGCCGGCCAGCCGGGTGTGCGGGGTGCCGCCGGCCCGGCTGATGTCGTCCCAGACGTGGATGGGCAGCGGGTGGTCGGGGCTGAGCGGGCCCTGATGGGCGCGCAGCGCGGAGACCGGGGCCTCGCGGACCGCGGAGGGCGAGCCGAGAGCGGCGAGAACACTGCGCAGGGCGGGCGCGGGGGCAGGGGGAAGGTGCAGCGGCATGGTGGGTCGCCTCTCACTTCGGAGACACGGCGGAGCGTGGCTCGGAGACACGGTGGTGCGTGGCGGGTGCAAACGGCGTTGTCTGCGGGCGGGGTCAGAGCATGGCCGGTTCGGGGCCGCGGCCCGGCGGGGTCGGCCGCGGTGCCCGGAGTCGGTGAGAGCGCCTGGACGCTGGGCGCCAAGTCTCTGCCTCGTAAGCGGAGTTTATACGACGTATGTTCCGAAAGTGTTTCTGCTACCGGCCTTGTGGATTTCCGGCAAGGGGAAATCAGGACCGCTGTGCGAGGTGCTTTCCACCGCTTTGTGCGGCGTTTCGGGGACGCCACCTCGTATTGCCGCGGTGGCGCGGTAGGCCGGAACTGGCCGGTCTTTCTCACAAACGAATTGCCGCTGGTGATTGCCGAGCAGATATGCCTGTGGGCCGTGCCGGATGCTGCACCACTTCGAGCCTATCGGCACCGGCATGCCGTCGCGGCGTTATTGATCAGATTGCTGTGGGCATCATCGACCGTAGCGCGAACCCCGGCGGTGTCGGGGACGGCCCCAAGTGGCCCGTGGCCGCGGGCTGTTCACTGAAGGAGGGACCCTTCGATGGGGGAGAAGGTCGCTGCGGACGGGATCGACCTGGCGGACCGGGAGCGTTACCGAAGAAAGCTGCACGACTGCCTTGAGGGATTGCACCGGCTCCTGGCGGAGAAGCGGTTCGACCGTCCCAGAGATCTTATGGGGCTGGAGATCGAACTCAATCTCGCCGGCGCCGACGGACTGCCCCGCATGATGAACACTCAAGTACTGGAGCGCATCGCCAGTGGTGATTTCCAGACCGAACTCGCCCAGTGCAACCTAGAGGTCAACATCCTGCCGCACCGCTTGAGCGGCCGGGTGCTCGACCAGCTCGCCGAGGAACTCCGTACGGGGCTCGGCTATGCGGAAAGGAAGGCCAGGGAGGTCGCCGCCCGGATCGTGATGATCGGCATTCTGCCGACCCTGCACGCCACCGACCTCACGGCCGCCAGCCTCTCCGAGAACGACCGTTACGTCCTTCTCAACGACCAGATGCGGGCGGCCCGCGGCGAGGACTTCGCCCTGGACATCCGGGGCGTCGAGCACCTGGTCTCCCGCTCGCCCTCGATCGCGCCGGAGGCCGCCTGTACGTCGGTCCAGCTGCATCTCCAGGTGACGCCGGGCCGCTTCGCCGCCGTCTGGAACGCGGCACAGGCCATCGCCGCGGTACAGGTGGCGGTCGGCGCCAACTCGCCGTTCCTCTTCGGCCGTGAGCTGTGGCGCGAGTCGCGGCCGCCGGTCTTCCAGCAGGCCACCGACACCCGCTCGCCCGAGCTGCAGGCCCAGGGTGTGCGCCCCCGTACCTGGTTCGGTGAGCGCTGGATCGACTCCGCGTACGACCTGTTCGAGGAGAACGTGCGCTACTACCCGCCGCTGCTGCCGGTGTGCGGGCCACAGGAGCCGCTGCGCATCCTCGATGAGGGCGGGGTGCCCGACCTGGCCGAACTGGTCCTGCACAACGGCACGGTCTACCGCTGGAACCGCCCCGTCTACGCGGTCGCCGACGGTGTCGCGCACCTCAGGGTCGAGAACCGGGTGCTGCCGGCCGGCCCCACCGTCACCGACGTCATCGCCAACACCGCCTTCTACTACGGCCTGGTGCGGGTGCTGGCCGAGGAGCCGCGTCCGGTCTGGTCGCGGCTGCCGTTCGCCGCGGCGGCCCACAACTTCGACACCGCCTGCCGGTACGGCATCGACGCCACCCTGGAATGGCCGCGTCCCGGGCGGTCGGGCGGAACCGCGGGCATCCCGGCCGTACGGCTGGTGCGCGAGGAGCTGCTGCCGCTGGCGGCACGCGGGCTGGACGCCTGGGGCGTGGAGCCGGCCGACCGTGACCACTACCTCGGCATCATCGACGAGCGCTGCCGGCGCCGGGTGAACGGGGCGTCCTGGCAGGCCGCGGCCTTCCACCACGCGCGGCGCCAGGGCCTGGACCGGGATGCCGCGCTCGCCGCGATGACCCGGCGCTACAGCGAGTTGATGCACACGGGGAAGCCGGTGCACACCTGGCCGGTCGCCTGGTCCGTGGGTGGGCGCGCCGCCGTACCGGAACCACGGCAGGCGGCGACCGAGGGGGCGTAGCCCGGAGTCCCGCAGCCGTTCAGCGTGGTCCGTCGCCGCCTGCCGCCATGATGGCCTTGAGCATCACCTGGTGGATCTGCGACGGGTCGCTGACCCGGTGTGTCGAGCCGCCGGTCGGCGCGGCGAGGCGGGCCAGGGCCGAGGTGTCGGCCTCCGGGCCGACCGCGAGGGCGATCAGCGGCACCGGCCGCTTCGGGTCGGAGAGCTTCTCCAGCTTGCTCACCAGGGCGTCGAGACCGATGCCGTGGGCGTCGTCGTTGGTGCCGTCGGTGACGACGACCAGCGCGTTGAACTTCCCGCTCGCATAGGACGAGCGGGCCTTCTCGTAGGCGGCGAGCGTGGTGTCGTACAGGCCGGTGGCGCCCTGCGGCTCGGGGGCCAGCGAGCGGAAGGCGCCGGCGAGCGCTTCGCGGTGGGTGCCGCCGTCCTTGCCCCGGCCGCCGAGCCGCTCGGTGGGGGACAGCTCCACATAGTCCGTGTCGCCGCCGAGCGAGGTGGCGAACTTCCACAGCCCGATCTCGTCGTCGGAGGTGAAGGTGGTCAGCGCCTGGAGGAGGGAGTTCTTGGCGAGGTCCATACGGGACCGGCCGCTGTGTCCCGGGACGGGTGCGCTCATCGAGGACGAGGCGTCCACGACGGTGGAGAGCCGGGCGCTCTGCACCGTGATCGTCCACATGCCCATCAGGGCCTGGAGTTCCTTCGCCGTCGGCGGCTCGGCGGCGTCGGCGGAGTACGGCTGGGGCGCGCGCCCGCCGGCGGCGCGGACCACCTTCGGGTCGGCCTCGCCGTTGGGGCCCCGGAAGCCGGACCGGCGCAGCTCACGCTGGCCGGCGGGCTCGCTCAGCAGCGTCATGAAGCGGTTGGCGGCGCGCGACTGGTCCGGGGACGTCTCACTGTTGTCGACCAGGGTGTACGGGTAGTCGAGCCGGGCCGTGCCGTCCTTCGGGTAGAGCAGGTCCAGCTCCGGCCCGCCGTCCGCACGTCTGTTGTGGGCGAAGGCGGCCTGCTCGGACAGCAGCAGCGCCTGGTTGCGGCGCGGATTGCGCTGCTCGGCGGTGGAGCCGTCGCGGGGCAGGGTGGCCATGGCCTGCCGGTCGTCTTCCGCGGCCCGCTGGTTGAGCAGCCGTGCCGTGGCGGCGGTGCGGGTGTCCGCGGCGGCGGGGTCCGGTGCCGCCTTGGCGTCGGCGGCGCTGAGGCGGGCCAGGGAGAGCAGTCCGGTGGCGCTGTGGGAGGGGTCGGCGACGCCGAGGTGGAGGGCGTCGCCGGAGGTCGTGGCCCGGGTCAGTTCCGTCCAGGTATAGGTCTTCGCCGGCCAGCCCAGCGACCTGGCGGCCTGGGGCACGGCGCCCAGTGCGACCGGGGACGAGGCGAGGGTACCGGCGGTGGCCAGCGGGGTGCCGCGCTCGGCGCCGACCCGGTCCACCCACAGGCTCGAATCCGGTATCCAGACCTGGAATTCGGGATCGACCGGCCGCTGCGCGAAGGCGTCGGCGATCTCGTGGGCGGCCCGTGGGGTGACCTTGACGTCCAGACATCTGCCGTCGGTGCGTATCGCCTCCTTCCGCGCCGACTCGGCCACCGCCTCGATCGCCGGGGCGATATCGGGCGAGGCCGCCACCGCCAGCTGTGTCGCCTCGCCGCCGCACGGTCCGCCGAACGCGAGCAGACCCGTGTCCAGCGCCACGACCGCGCCGGCGGCGACGGCCAGCGCCACGCCGGCGGCGAGGACGAGCGTGCGCGGAGGTACCCCTCGGCGGGCCCCCGTGCGCGCCGGTACGGGTCCGTCGGGCAAGCTGTGTCGTCCCATTGCGGTAGCGCCTCTCCTTCTCGGAGCTCGACCAGGATGCGCCGGTAGGGGAAATCGCGCCATCGGGATGGCGCCCGTCCCCGGCCTGTCGTGCGCGATCTTCGGACCTGCTGCCGAGACCCTAGCGGGGCGGTGGTGGCACCGAGGCGGTAACGGCGGAAGCGGAGGAAGTGTGCAGTCGGATACAAGTCCCGTGGCCGATGCGGACGTTCCAGGTCAAGGGCCTGGTGACGGGCTCGTGGGGGAGCCGGCCCGGGGCATTCTGCGGAGCGAGACGTGGATCGTCCTGGCCCTCTCGCTGGGGGCCAGCGGGCTGTCGGCGCTGATCAGCTTCATCGGGTCGGTGACCAAGCCCGGCGGGCTCAAGGATCAGGCGGCGACGCTCAACGGCTCTCATGCGCCCGGGCGTCCTTGGCTGGATCTCGCCTGGCAGCTGTTCGGTATCGCCTCCGCGCTGGTGCCGGTGGTGCTGGTGGCGCATCTGCTGCTGCGGGAACGGGCCGGGGGGCTGCGGGTGATCGGGTTCGACCGGCGGCGGCCCGTCTTCGACCTGAGCCGCGGTCTCGGGCTGGCGGTCGTCATCGGTGGCAGCGGTCTGCTGCTCTATCTGGGCGCGCGGACGGCCGGATTCAATCTGACGGTGGTCCCCGAGGCGCTGCCCCACGTGTGGTGGAAGATTCCGGTGCTGATCGCCTCCGCGGTGCAGAACGCCGTCCTGGAGGAGGTCATCGTCGTCGGGTATCTGCTGCGCAGGCTGGGGCAATTGGGCTGGTCACCGCTGGCGGCGCTCGCGGCCAGCTCGGTGCTGCGCGGCTCCTACCACCTCTACCAGGGCATCGGCGGCTTCGTCGGCAACATGGTGATGGGCGTGCTCTTCGTCCTGCTCTACCGGCGGTGGGGGCGGGTGGGGCCGCTGGTCGCTGCCCACGCACTGATCGACATCGTGGCGTTCGTGGGCTACGCGCTGCTCGCGGGCCGGGTGGGGTGGCTGCCGACGCCGTGAGCCCCCGGGAAGGCGCGGGGCACCATCGGTGCCTGCCGCGCCTTCCGTGGGCGGCCGCCGTACCGGCCGGTTCAGCCGGTGGCCAGTAGTTCCCCGTCGATGACGGTGACCGCTGAACCGGTCAGCAGGGTCCGGTCGCCGCGCAGTTCGGTGTGTACGAAGCCGGTGCGGGCGCCGCCTTGCCAGCCGACCAGGTTGGCGCGGCCCAGGCGCGCTGACCAGAACGGGGCGAGCGCGGTGTGCGCGCTGCCCGTCACCGGGTCCTCGTCGATGCCCACCGAGGGGAAGAAGCAGCGCGAGAGGAAGTCGTAGCCGCCGTCGGGGTCTTCGGCGCGCGCGGTGGCGATCACCCCGCGGCCGCCGTGCCCGGCGAGCGCCTTCAGGTCCGGGGCCAGCGCCCGTACGGACCGCTCGTCGGCCAGCTCGACCAGGAGGTCGCCGACGCCGGGGCCGGTGTCGTGAGCGGAGCGGATCGCGGTGCCCAGTGCGTCCGCGACCACTGCCGGTACCTCGACGGGGGTGAGCGGGGCGGTCGGGAAGTCCATGGTGATCGCCCCGCTGTCGTCGGCCGTAGTGGCCAGTACCCCGCTACGGGTGCGGAAGCGGACCGTACCCGTGGCCGTCCCCGTCGTGTGCAGCACATGCGCGGTGGCCAGAGTGGCGTGCCCGCACATGTTCACCTCGGCGGCCGGGGTGAGCCAGCGCAGCGCCCAGTCGGCGTCGCCGCCCGCGGGCAGCGGGTGTGCGAAGGCGGTCTCGGAGAGATTGACCTCGGCGGCGACGCGCTGGAGCCAGGCCGTATCGGGAAAGGCGGCGGAGTCGAGCAGGACGACTCCCGCGGGGTTGCCGGCGAACGGACGCTCACTGAAGGCGTCGACGATGCGAATCCTCATGGCCGCGAGCGTAGAGGCGCCGGGAACCCGTGGGCCAAGGCCAATCGGGGGGAATTGGACGGTGAGCGGGGTGGCGGTGGCCCGTGCGAGTGGCTTGTCGGGTGTCGGGTGGCGCTACCGGTGGCCTGTCCCGGGGAGACGAGGAGGAGCTCAGGCGGACGGTGTGGCCGGGGACCACACGCCGAACCACTGCTCGGCGCCGTACGCCTCGAACCGTTCTTCCTCGGTGAATCCCAGCTTCGCCGCGAGGCGCATCGAGCGGGTGTTGGCGGTCTGGGTGGCGAGCACCACCGGTTCGCCGGGAAGCGCGCCGGCGAACCAGTCGAGTGCCGCTGCGCACGCCTCGCCGGCGTATCCGTGTCCCCAGGCCCGCGGCAGGAACAGGTAGCCGAGTTCGGCCCTTCCGGCAGCCTGTCGAAGGTGCCCCGTGTCTCTGGTGAGCATGACCTGGCCGATCATCGCTCCGTCGAGATCGACGATGAAAAGGCCCGGGCGCCGGCCGGGCGCGCCGGGGATCGTGCGCTCGAGCTCGTCACGCGGCCGCGCGCCACCGAGGTAGGTGCCCACCTCCGGCGAGGCCAGCAGCTCGATGGCCGCCGTGCGGTCCCGGACCTCGGGCTCCCGGAGCACGAGCCGCTCGGTCCTGATCGGGGCAGGCGGCCATGCGACGGGCCCGAGTTCAGTCATACCGGCCAGCCAATCAGCGGGCCCGGAGGCGATCAAGAATCGAGAATCGGCCAACCCACCGGCCCGGTCTCTCACCGGCGAGGCTGATCCAGCGGTCGCTGTCCCGTGACGCGAGCGATCGTGACGGCCGGAGGGTTTGTGCCACTTGTCTTGATCGGTGCGGGAGGCTGCGGCTGTTGCCGCACCGGGCTTGCCCACTGTCGGCCGGCTGTCGGCGGGATGTCGGTGGCGCCTACGACTGTGGGAACCGGGCGTGGCCGTCTTCGGATGTGCGGTCGCCCGCCTCCAGACCACTCCGAGTTTCCGGGAGCCCGCCATGCCCGCCGTACCCCAGGTCCCGCAGTGGGACGTCCACCGGCTGCCACAGGCCGAGGGAAAGGTCTTCCTGGTCACCGGAGGCAACGCGGGCATCGGGTATTTCGTCGCCGAGCAGCTCGCCGGCACCGGGGCCACGGTCGTTCTCGGCAGCCGCTCCAGGACGAAGGCCGAGGACGCGATCGCTTCCATCACCTCGCGCGTTCCCGGCGCCAAGGTGACGCACCTGCCCCTGGACCTGGCCGATCTCGCTTCGCTCAAGGCATCCGTGGACGTGCTCGGAGTGGATCGCCTCGACGCCGTCGTCCACAACGCCGGTGTGGCGCTCGACGATCCACCGCGCCGCGAAACCACAGCCGGCCACGAGCTGATGCTCGCCACCAACCACCTGGGGCACTTCGCGCTGACCCACCACCTGGCGCCCCTGCTCGCGGCAACCCCGGGGAGCCGGATCGTCACCACCGGCAGTTTCGCCGCCAAGTCCGAACGCCTGGACCTCGACGATCTCCAGAGCACGCACGACTACCAGTCCAAGCGCTCCTATGCGCGGTCGAAGCTGGCCCAGATGCTCTTCGGCTTCGAACTCGACCGCCGCCTGCGTGCTGCCGGCAGCACGACGCTGAGCGTGGTCGTTCATCCCGGCGGCGCGCTCGACTCCCTCACGCCGTCGCGCCCGCCGTTCCATGTCCGGACCGCCGGTGAGCGGCTCAGCCGTCTGCCGCTCCGTCTTCTCGTCCAGGGCAAGGACGCCGCCGCATGGCCCGCTGTGCGGGCCGTGCTCGACCCGGGCGTCCGCGGCGGCCAGATGTGGAGTCCCCGACTGTTCGGGCTGCGCGGTACGCCCAGGAACGAACCCCTCTGGAGCCACCTCGCCGACACCACGACAGCGGCACGGCTATGGGCGGCCAGCCGCGACCTGACCGGCAGCGACCTGACGTTCACCGCACCGACAAGGTCCGGTGCGGCCGAAGGCCCAGCGCCCGAGCGCGGCCAAGGAGACGCCTGACCGGAGGAGACCTGACGGGCGGTCGAGATCTCCTGACACAGGACAGTCGCTTCGGGACCGGCAGAGCGCCGGGCACCGCTTCGGCGAGCCGGGTTCGGAGTCGAGGCCTTGCTTCTACGAACACTCCCGATATATCGTTGAGGCATCGCGACCGATCAACGATAAGGATGGGGAGGACGTCATCATGCGTTCCCACGGACATGAACACGGACATGAGCACTGCGGACCCGGGCGCCCCGGAGGCCGTGGCGACTTCGCGGGCGGCTGGGAGCGGCGGCGCTCGGCCTTCGGTCCCTTCGGGCCGCCTTTCGGAGGGCCGCCCTTCGGGGGTGGTCGGGGGCGCGGTGGGCCGCGCGGCCGGGCGCGCCGTGGCGATGTGCGGGCGTCGATCCTGGCGCTGCTCAAGGACCGTCCGATGCACGGCTACGAGATGATCCAGGAGATCGCCGAGCGCAGCGGCGGCGCGTGGAAGCCCAGCCCCGGCTCGGTCTATCCGACGCTGCAGCTCCTGGAGGACGAGGGTCTGATCGCCAGCGCCAGTGAGGGCGGCAAGAAGCTGTTCTCGCTGACCGACGCCGGGCGCGCCGAGGCCGACAGCGGCTCGGACGCCCCCTGGGAGGACGCCGGCCGCGGTGTCGACTGGGATGCGATGAACGAGATCCGCAAGGCGGGCGGCGGCCTGGTCGAGGCGTTCCGTCAGGTGTGGGCCACCGGCAGTCCCGAGCAGCGGGAGAAGGCCATGGCGGTGGTCAACAAGGCGCGCAAGGAGCTGTACCTGATCCTCGCCGAGGAGGACTGAGCGGGGAGAACGGGGGTGGAGCCTTCGGGGGCCGGGGTGCGGGACGGCCCCCGAAGGGTCAGACGACCAGGGCGGCGAGCTTGCGCAGCGACTCGTGCAGCGCGGCGCCCGCCGAGTCCTTGAGTTTGCCGGCCATCAGTGAGACCGCGGCGCCGGTGAACGTCCCGTCGATCCGTACGCCCGTCGCCCCGCCGTCCGGGGTGAGTTCGTAGCGCATCCCCAGGCTGACGCCCATCGGGCCCTTGCCCTCGACGTCGAGCAGCCGGCCCGGGATCAGCTCCCGCACGGTCCAGAGGACCTCCGCGGGGAAGCCCATCAGCTTCATGTTCTCCTCGTATCCCGCGCCCACCTCCAGCGATTCCGGGCCGCCCTTGGGGAAGGCGGTGTGGGTGGCGTTCCACTCCCTGTAGGAGTCGAAGTCGGTGAGCCGCTCCCAGACCTTCTCGGCCGGTGCCTCGATACGGGCCTGCGCGGTGACTTCGGCCATGTGACCACCCCTTCGGTGACGATCCCCGGCTGGTGCCGCGGAACGTATCCCCGCCGGGGTGAAGGTTCAAGGGTGCGGGCCGCCTTTGCTGACGGGGTGTCAGTTCTTGATGGGCGCGGGTGGTACGGAGGCGCCGTGGCGGCCGGGGAGTCGTCCCGCCCCGTATGTCCGGCCTCCATGAAATCCGCACCTCTCCTCCGTGAGGATGAGATCGGGTGTGGACGTGCGCAACCAGCGTGGGAGGCGCAAATGCTTCCCGCCGGTGATGTCGCGGTTCCCGGGGGCTGGTGGGGTGGGGGCTGTGCAAAACCGTACTGCGTACAGTGGCGGCGGCAGTCCCGCCCCGGAGGACCTCGACACACAGCTCACCGTCGAACTCGCGTCGGTCGTGTCCGCTGCCCGCAGGCGGGCCACCCGCGACGGCGACCGGCAGGTCGACACCGCGCATCTGCTGCACGGCCTTCTGGAATCGGACCCCGCGGTACGGGACACCTTCGACGGACCACCGCAGGTCGCGCGGCTGCTCGGCTATCTCGTCCAGCGCAGCATCGGCTACGGACTCCAGTGGCACGGCACCGTCGAGGACTCCGGCGCGGTCCCCGTGGTCTCCGAGGGTGCCGTCCCCGGATGGTCACCGGCCGCGGCCGCCGCCCTGGACGGCGCGCTGGACCGTGCCCACACCCGCTACGCCACCCGCGCGGGCTGCCTCGACCTGCTCGCTGCTCTCGTCGACGACCCCGAATCGCGAGCCGTCGAGGTGCTGCGCCGGGCCTCCGTCGACACCGCCCGGCTCGCCGAGCGGCTGGACGGGGAGCGTCCCGGCCAGGACTGACAGGGGTCTCGGGGGTGGCACTGCTGACGACGGCTGCCATGATGGCCGGATGCACGCGTCTTCGGGGAGCCCGGCAGGAGCATCGACCGGCTCGGGCCAGGGAATATCCGGGTCCTTGGGGGCCCAGCAGCCATCACCCGCCCCCGGGGAGGGGCGGCGCCGGACGGCCGGAGGGCGCGGTGCCGGCCTCGGGATCGCCCTGGTGTCCGCGCTCGCCTTCGGCGGATCGGGCGTCGCCGCCAAGCCCCTGATCTCCGCCGGTCTCGAACCGCTCCAGGTCACCTGGCTGCGGGTGGCCGGGGCGGCGCTGGTGATGCTGCCGCTCGCCTGGCGCCACCGGGATCTGCCGCGCCGCCGGCCCGCGCTGCTCGCGGGCTTCGGGCTGCTCGCCGTCGCCGGCGTCCAGGCGTGCTACTTCGCCGCGCTCTCCCGCATCCCGGTCGGGGTCGCGCTCCTCATCGAGTATCTGGCGCCCGCCCTGGTACTGGGCTGGGTCCGCTTCGTGCAGAAACGGCCGGTCACCCGGGCCGCGGCGGTGGGTGTGGTGCTGGCGGTCGGCGGACTGGCCTGTGTCGTCGAGATCTGGTCCGGGCTGACCTTCGATGCCCTCGGCCTCGGGCTCGCCCTCGGTGCGGCCTGCTGCCAGGTCGGCTACTTCGTGCTCTCCGACCACGGCACCGACGGCGACGAGGCGGTGGACCCGCTCGGGGTGACCGCCTACGGCCTGCTGATCGGCACCGTTCTGCTCACCGTGATCGCCCGCCCCTGGGGCATGGACTGGGCCGTACTCGGCGGGGCAGCGGAGCTGAACGGCACTCAGGTGTCTGCCGCTCTGCTGCTCGCCTGGATCGTGCTGATCGCGACGGTGGCGGCCTACCTGACCGGAGTGGTGTCGATCCGCCGGCTCTCGCCGCAGGTGGCCGGCGTGGTCGCCTGTCTGGAGGCGGTCATCGCGACGGTGCTGGCCTGGGTCCTGCTCGGGGAGCATCTCTCCGCACCGCAGATCGTCGGTGGGGTGGTCGTGCTGACCGGCGCCTTCATCGCGCAGTCGGCCAAGCCGAAGTCGACGGAGACGGTGCGGGTGGCCGGCGCCGGGACGGGGACGGGGACGGGCGAAGGGGCGATCGGGGGCATCGGGTCCTCGGCCTCGCCGGCTGCTCCGGCGTCCGCGGCCCGGACCGGGGATGACTTGTCGGCCGGTTCCTGTGCGACATAGGGTGCCGATCATGCATTCGACTGTGCTGCCCCCTCCCGCCGCGTAACGCGGGCGGCGGCCTCCGAGGAAACCCCGGCCCGGGCTGGTTCCCGGGCCGCTGGTCGCTGCCTGCACACGGGACCACGCGACCACCGCACGGCGCAGCACGCCGTCTGTATCTCCCGGAGCACGTCTTCCATGCACACCACTCCTTCCTCCGCCCTGCCCGTGGGCCGGGGGCTGTTGTACGTCACGCTCGCCGCGACCGCCTGGGGCACCGCGGGCGCGGCCGCCGCCCTCCTCTACCGCGGCAGCGGACTGGGCCCGCTCGCCCTCACCTTCTGGCGCACCTTCGGCGGGCTGGTCCTGCTGCTCGCCGTACGGGCGCTGCTGCGCCGCCGCTCCGGCCTCGCCGCGGTCCCGGCGCCGTACGAACCGCTGCGCAGCCGCCTGACCCGGACGGTGCTGACCGGCCTCGCCCTCGCCGTCTTCCAGGCCGCCTACTTCGCCGCCGTCGAAGCGACCGGGCTGGCCGTGGGCACCGTCGTCACCATGGGGGCGGGTCCCGTCCTCATCGCCATCGGGGCGCGGGTGACGATGGGCGAACGGCTCGGCGCGGGCGGGGCCCTGGCCGTCACCGGGGCGCTGGCCGGGCTGGCGGTCCTGGTACTCGGCGGCGACGGCGGCACGTCCGTCCGGCCGGCCGGTGTCGGGTGGGCGCTGCTCTCGGCGGGCGGCTGCGCCGCGATGACGCTGATCACCCGGCGGCTGGGCAAGGCCGGCGGCAGTGATCCGTACGCCTCGACGGTCGGTGCCTTCGCGGTCGGTGCGCTGGCCCTGCTGCCGCTCGCCGTAGTGGAGGGGCTGTGGCCCCAGGCGCACGATCTGGTCCGCAGCCTCTGCCTGCTGGGCTATATCGCGGCGGTGCCGACGGCGCTGGCCTACGGGCTGTACTTCGCCGGCCTGGCGGCCGTCCGCGCCGCGACCGCGTCCGTGATCTCCCTGATCGAACCGGTGTCGGCCGCGGCCATCGCGGTGCTGTTCCTCGGGGAGCGGCTGACGGTGGCGACGGCGGTCGGAACGGGGGTGCTGCTGACGGCCGTTGCCGCGCTGGCGGTGACCGAGGCGCGCGGAGCGGTGGCGGCCGCACGGACGGCGGCGCCGGTGGTGGGCTGAGGGCGCGGGGTCCGGCCGGCGGTGGCGGCCGGGCCCCGCGGGGGAGCGGAGCCGGTCAGGAAGCGGGCTTCCCTTTGGCGGCCGCGGCCAGTCTGCGCTGCTGGTGGGTGCGCGCCGCCGCGTCCCCGGGGCCGTCCCGCTCGGCGAGGCGCTCCGAGACACGGTGCTGCACCGCCTCGCTCCGCTTGCCCCCGTACTTGAACTTGGCCCGGACCTCCCGCACTTCCAGGCGCAGGCCGCGGATGCCGGACAGCAGCCGTCCGTACGGGGCCGCGCCCGCGGTGACCGGCGCCGAGCCGCCGTCCGGCTGGAAGTGGCCCGTCTGGCGCCGCAGCAGTGCCGCCTTCTCCTCCGGGGCGTCCACGACATGGGCGGTGCAGATCAGCTGGACCGCGGCATAGAAGCTGGTGGGAACGCCGTGTTCGGGCGGCTGGTCCTCGGTGGCCTGCCAGGGGCCGGGGATGAAGGTGTAGTCGTCCACCACACTCAGCAGCACCGTCGGCCGGTCCGCCAGCGCGCTCCAGAGGGGGTTGGGCCGGGCCAGATGGGTCACCGCCTCGTGGCGGGCCGGGTCGTAGGCGAAGTGCAGTGGCTGCACCATGGGCGGCTCGCCGGGCCCTCCGTTGGCGGCCAGCTGGCCGAAGTCGTGTACCGCGAGCCACTGTTGCCACTCGGTGTCGTCGGTGGGGGCGTCCCAGGGGTGGATCAGCACGGGGACTCCTCAGCGGGCGGAGAGGTACGCCGGCTCGGGTGTGCCCGGCGCGAGGTCCTCGGACGGTATGGGGGCGCCGTATACGGGGGCCACGGGCAGCACGCCGCTCCAGTACGGCAGCGCGAGATCCTCCGGCTCGTCGTTGGGGCCGCCGGTGCGGATCTTGGCGGAGACCTCGCGCAGATCGAGGCGGATCACGGCCGTGGCCGCGAGTTCCTTGGCGTTGCCGGGCCGGGAGTCCGCGGCGCGCCCGGCCAGCACATGATCGACGAGCGCGTCGAGCGCGGCGGTCTTCTCCTCCGGGTCGGTCACCTGGTGCGCGGTGCCGTGCACCACGACGCAGCGGTAGTTGATGGAGTGGTGGAACGCCGACTTGGCCAGCACCAGACCGTCGACATGGGTGACCGTCACACACACCTCCAGGCCCGGGTCCGGCGCCGCACCGGCCATCCGCAGGGGGCGGGACCCGGTCGAGCCGTGCAGATAGAGGCGATCGCCGACCCGGCCGTAGAGCGTCGGCAGGACGACCGGGGCGCCGTCGCGGACGAAGCCCAGGTGGCAGACATAGCCCGCGTCGAGGATGGCGTGCACCGTCTCGTGGTCGTAGGCGGCGCGGGCGCCGGCGCGGGTGGGGGTCGTGCGCTCGGTCGGTTCGTACGACGCGGCTCGGGACATTGCGAACTCCATTGCACTAGTGCATAATCAAGTTTGTGCTAGGAGAGTATCGGATTGAAGGGCGGCGCGCATCGGAGATCGCCGCCAGCGTCGAGCGGGCCGTCGGTGCGGGCGCGCTCATGCCGGGTGAACTGCTGCCACCGCTCAGGGAGTTGGCCGTCTATCTGGAGGTCAATCCGAATACGGTCGCGGCCGCCTACCGCAATCTCCGCGACCGCGGGGTGATCGAGACCTCGGGCCGGCGCGGCAGCCGGGTGCGCCCGCGCCCCGCGAGCACCTCACGCGAGGCACTGCGGGTGGAGGTGCCGCCGGGCGTCCGGGACGCCTCCGATGGAAACCCCGATCCGTCCCTGCTGCCCCCGCTGGAGCGGGCGCTGGCCGAGGCGGCCGCGCGCAGCGCCCGGCGCCCCGCGCTCTACGGCACACCTGCCGTGGACGACGATCTCGCGGCCCTCGCCCGCGCGGCGTTCGCCGCCGACGGCGTGACCGAGGCCCCCGTCGCCGTCACCAGCGGCTCACTGGACGCCATCGAGCGGGTGCTGGCCGCCCATCTGCGGCCCGGCGACGCCGTGGCGGTGGAAGACCCGGGGTGGGGCAGCCTGCTGGACCTCATCCCGGCACTCGGACTGCGTCCCGTCCCGGTGGAGGTGGATGACGACGGGCCGCTGCCGGAGCAGTTGGCGCGCGCGGTCCAGGACGGAGCCCGTGCCGTGATCATCACCGACCGGGCGCAGAACCCCACCGGCGCCGCCATCGGCCGGGCCCGCGCCGCCGAACTCCGCACCCTCCTGGCCGAAAACCCCGGCATCCTCCTCATCGAGGACGACCACGGCCATGGCATCGTCGACCTCCCGCTCCATCCGCTCACGGGCATCACCGACCACTGGGTACTGGTCCGTTCGACGGCCAAGGCGTACGGTCCCGACCTGCGGCTCGCGGTGCTCACCGGTGATGCGCTGACCATCGACCGGGTGGGCGGCCGGCAGCGCCTCGGGCCGGGCTGGATCAGTCATCTGCTCCAGGACACGGTCGTGCACCTGTGGCGGACCTCCGCGATCGACCCGCAGGCCGTGGCCGGGGCGTACGGCCTGCGGCGGGAGGCGCTGATACGGGCGCTGGCCGAGCGCGGGGTCCGTGCGCGCGGCCGCAGCGGGATGAACGTCTGGGTGCAGGTCCCGGACGAGACCGGTGCGGTGGCCCGGCTCCTGCACTCCGGCTGGGCGGTGGCCCCCGGCGCGCGCTTCCGCCTGCACTCGCCACCCGGCATCCGCATCACGGTCTCCGGCCTCTCCGACGACGACATCGCCCCGGTGGCGGACGCGGTGGCCGTGGCGACGGGGGTGGGGGAGGTGCGGCGGTACGAGTGACGGGTAGGGCGCGAAGCGGCTGGGGCCCGTACGGCAGGCGTCTGAACTGCGGCTGTTGCTTGGGGCCGTTGACGGGCTGAAGCCCCCGAGGTGAAGCTCGGGGGCTCGGGGTCCTGCGGGCGGCCCGGGGTTCGCGGGTCGCCCGGCCGACGGAGGCGGTCAGTCGGCGGTCGAGCCGATCCGCTGAAGCCTTGGGCGGTTCAGGCGGGGCCTGCTCTGGGTGAGGGCGGCGCCGGCCAGGATGATGAGCGCGCCGACCGGGGTGTTCCAGCTCAGCTCCTCGTGCAGCAGGGCCACGCCCGCGGCGGTGGCGATCACCGGGACGAAGTAGGTGACCATTTGTGCGGTGGTAGGGCCGATCTCGGCGACCAGGCCGTACTGGATGAGGAAGGCGAAGCCGGTGCCCAGGGCGCCCAGGGCGAAGACGGCGAGCAGCGGGATGACCGGGTAGCTGCTCGGCGCGGTGGTGAACAGCGGTGTCAACACGGCCAGTTGGGCGGTGGCCAGCAGCAGCTGGGCGCTGGACATGGACAGGTGGGACTGGCCGGCGCCCGCCAGGGTGCGGCGGACGTAGATCCAGCCGATGGCGTAGCTGAGCGAGGCGCCCAGCGCCAACACGGTGCCCGCCAGATCCGTGCCGGCGAAGCCCTGCCAGGCGCCGAGCACGGTGAGCACGCCCAGGAATCCGAGGCCGAGGCCCGCCACTCGGCGCCGGGTGGGACGGTCCTCGGACAGCGCGACGACCGACAGTGCCATGCCCCACAGCGGCGAGGTGGCATTGCAGATGCCGGCCAGTGTGGAGGGGATGGTCAGCTCGGCGTACGCGAAGAGGGAGAACGGCAGCGCGTTGAGGAAGAACGCGGCCACGGTCAGATGGGCCCAGGTGCGGGCGGACCGGGGAAGCCGCTCGCGCCGGACCGCGAGGACGGCCAGTAGCACCAGCGCACCGAAGGCGACCCGGCCCAGCGTCACCTGCAGTGGGGCGAAGCCCTGGGTGCCCACCTTGATGAAGAGGAAGCTGAAGCCCCAGACGAGGGAGAGGGCGGCGAAGCGGAGCTGCCAGGCGCGGGCCCGGCCACCGGCCTTCGCGGCCGTGGGGGCGGTGGCGGTAGCGGTGGTGCGCGGCGAGGCGGGCGCGGTGGTCGCGGCTTCCCCGTCGACTGTGGGGCGCACAGGTGTGGCCGGAGAGTTGGTGGCGGCGGAGGAGGCGGTGGGTGCGCCGGTGGCGGTGCTCATGCGGTCAACGATGCGGCGTACAACTTCGTAGCACAAGCGAGAATTCGTGGGTGGTATCGCTTAGCATTGCTTATATGTTGAACCTGGATCGCCTACGGACGCTGAGCGCGGTCGCCCGCCATGGTTCGGTGAGCGCGGCCGCCGACGGGCTGCATGTGACGACCTCGGCCGTCTCGCAGCAGATCGCCAAGCTGGAGCGGGAGACCGGCCAGCAGCTGCTGGCGAAGAACGGGCGCGGGGTGCGGCTGACCGACGCCGGACGGCTGCTCGCCGATCATGCGACGCGCATCCTGTCGCAGGTCGAGCTGGCCCAGGCCGAGCTGGAGGCGCATCGCGGCCAGGCGGTGGGCGAGCTGCGGATGGGCGCCTTTCCCACCGCGGCCCGGGGGCTCTTCCCGGCCGCGCTGGTCGCCCTCCGCGCCGAGCACCCCCAGTTGCGGGCGGGGCTGACGGAGATGGAGCCGGACGAGTCGGTCCGCGGCGTGGTGCGCGGCGACATCGATCTGGCGGTCGTCCTGGACTGGTACAACCGGCCGCTGTCCCTCCCCGACGGGCTGGCGAAGGCGCCGCTGCTGGACGACCCGGCCGATGTGGCGATGCCGTCCACCCATCCGCTGGCCCGGCGGCGTTCCGTGGAGCTGGAGGAGTTCGCGGACGACGAGTGGATCGCCTGGCCCCAGGGGGAGTTCTGCAATGAATGGCTGATGTTCACGCTGCGCAGCAAGGGCATCGAGCCGCGGGTCGCGCACATGGCGGAGGAGCACGGCACTCAGCTCGCCCTGATCGCGGCCGGGCTGGGCGTCGCGGTCGCCCCCCGCCTCGGCCGTGGACCGGTGCCGGAGGGGGTGAGCGTGGTGCCCGTACGCCATACGATGCGCCGCCATGTCTATGCCATCTGGCGCGCGGACGCCGACCGCAGGCCCTCGATCCGGGCCGCCGTGGGGGCCCTCCGCACGGCCGGTGAGGGCCTCCAGGGCGCTGCTGACTGACCCGGCCGAGGCGGCCCCCCGCCGACCGCCTCCCGGTGCCGCTCAGGCCGGCGGGACGATGCCGCGGATGACGCCCAGCTCCAGCAAGTCCTGTGGGCGGATGCGGAGTTGGTCCGCGGTGGCGTGAACCTCTGCCGGGTCGCGTTTGAGGATGGCCGCCGCCAGTTCCGGGGCGATCACCGAGAAGTAGCCGTCCGGTGTGGCCCAGAGCCGGTCCGGTGCGGCGAGGGCCAGTGCGCCGCCCGAACCGCCTTCGCCGATGAGCAGGGAGGTGACGGGCACCCGGGCGGTGGCGAGGGCCGCGAAGGTGTCGGCGATGGCGGCCCCGGCGCCTGCCCGCTCGGCCGCCGCGTCGTTGGCGGCGCCCGGCGTGTCCACGAGGGTGAGGACCGGGATGCCGAGTCGGTCGGCGAGCCGGACGAGCCGCGCGGCGGTACGGAAGCCCGCCGGGCGGGTGGCCGTACCGCACTGGGCGGCGAAGGCTACGGTGCGCCCCTCGCGGTGCCCGAAGCCGCACCGTATGCCGGGGTCGACGCCGCCGCAGCGGTCGCCGCTGATCTCCTCGAAGCCGTCGAAGTACGCGCGCAGATACGCCTCGGCGCGCGGCCGCCCCGGTGCACGGGCACGGACCACCGCGCCCCAGCCGGTCTCCGGCAGCGCGGGCGGGCCGAGCGCACCCGGCGGGGCTGCCGGCTCCACGGACGCATCACCCAACTCCTGCGGTATGCACAGCAGTTGCAGCCACCGCTGGAGCGTGGCGCGCAGCCGGTCGGGCGGGACGACGGCATCGATGTGGCCGGTGGCCAGCTGCCCCTCGGCGGTGTAGGCGGTGGGGTCGGCGTCCGGGGGACGCACCCGTGACCCCGCGAAGCCGACCTGGGCCCCGGGGAGCGCGAGGATCACATCGGCGCCCGCGCCCAGGGTGGCCCAGCCGCCGCCGGTCGTCGGATCGCGCAGCACCGCGAGCTGCGGCAGCCCCGCGGCACGGTTCAGCGCCGACTGCCGTGCCACCCGCTGGAGTTGGGTCAGCGCACGCATCCCTTCCTGCATCCGGCTGCCGCCGGTGGCGATCAGCGAGACCACCGGGAGACCGTGCTCGCGCGCATGGGTGTAGGCGGCCTCCAGTCGGTCGCCGGTGCGTTCCCCCAGGGAGCCGCCCAGATAGCGGAACTCGAAGGAGAGCACCACCGCTTCCCGGCCGCCTATCGTGGCCAGGGCGGTGACCACCGACTCGTCCTCGCCGGTCCGTTCCCGGGCACGGGCCCGCGCGTCCCCGTAGCCGCGCCAGCCGAGGGGGCCGTCCGGTGTGGACACCGTCCCTGAAGGGGCTCCGGGGCGGTCGGGAACGGCCGACTCGCTGTAGCTGTCCGCCACCGCCGCGATGGCCTGACGGGCTGTCAGTCGCGCGCACGGCAACGTCCGGGCGGGGTCGTGGCCTGCCGCGCCGCCGGCCACCGCGCTTTCGCCGACTGCGGCCCGGTCGCCGGCCGCGGTTCGGTCACCGGCCGCGACCCGGTCGCCATCGCTGCGGCCGTCCGCCTCGCTGCCGGGGTGCGCCCCCGGGCCCGGCTCCCGACGCGGGGATGCGCCTCCGCCCACGCCCTCGTCCATCTCCCCGGTGCCCCCGTCTCCGCCCCTACGCACGGAGTTCACGCTTCAGGATCTTGCCCATGTCGTTGCGCGGCAGGGCGGTGAGGAAGTGCACGGTGCGGGGGCGCTTGTGCGGTGCGAGCTGGCGGGCGACGTGGTCGGCGAGTTCCTCGGCGGAGGGGACCGGACCGGCGTCCGGGCCGCTCTCCGCCACGATCCAGGCGACGATCCGCTCACCGAGGTCCTCGTCCGGCTCGCCCGTGACCGCGGCCTCGGCGACACCGGGGTGGGCCAGCAGGGCGTTCTCGATCTCACCCGCGCCGATCTTGTAGCCGCCGCTCTTGATCAGGTCGGTGGCCTTACGGCCCACGATGCGGTAGTTGCCCGCGGCGTCGCGGACCGCCATGTCGCCGGTGCGGAACCACCCGCCGTCGAAGGCCGCGGCGGTGGCGTCGGGACGGTTGAGGTACTCGACGAAGAGGTTCGGGCCGCGGACCTGGATCTCGCCGACCATGTCGCCGTCCTCGGCCCCGATGGCCTGCCCCGCCTCGTCGACGAGCCTGACGTACACCCCCGGGAGCGGCACGCCGACCGTGCCCGCGGCATCGGGGCTGTCCGCCCGGACGCTGGTGTTCATGAGCGTTTCCGTCATGCCGTAGCGCTCGATCACCCGCCGCCCGGTGGCTGCCGTGATCCGCTCATGATCGGTCAGTGGCAGCGCGGCGGAACCGGAGACCAGCAGCCGGGCCCGGGACAGCGCCTTGGCGAGCGCGGGGTTCTCTCCCACCTCGACGGCCAGCCGGTGGTACATCGTCGGGACGCCGAACAGCATCGTGCCGTCCGCCGCCAGCTCTCGGGCCACCGCCTCGGTGCTGAAACGCCCCAGGTGGTGGACACAGCCGCCGCGGCGCAGCGGCCCGAGGATGCCGAGGATCAGACCGTGCACGTGAAAGAGCGGCAGCGCGTGCACGAGGACGTCGTCGGCGGTCCACTGCCAGGCGTCCTCCAGCGCGTCGAGGGTGTGCGCGAGGGCGCGCCGGGGGAGGACGACGCCTTTGGGCGGCCCGGTCGTGCCGGAGGTGTAGACGATCAGGGCCGGGGCCTCGCCGCCCGGCTCGGCCGGCAGCGGGGCCGGGCCGCTCTCCTCGGACGGCGCCGCGGCCTCGATGTCGATACGGGACAGCGCGGCGAGCGGGCCCGGCAGTTCGGCGCCCGGCTCGGCCAGGACGAGCGAGGGCGCGCTGTCCGCCACGATGTGCGCCAGCTCGCTCTCACCGATCTTCGGGTTGACCGGTACCACGGCCACCCCGGCGAGCAGCGCGGCCACCGCACCGACCGAGGTCTCCAGCGTCGGCGTCGCCCAGAGGGCGATGCGGTTCTCACCGGCGATCCGCTCGGCGAGCGCGCCCGCCACCGAGGCCAACTGGCGATGGCTGAGGCTGCGATCGCCGAAGCGCAGCGCGGGTGCGGGCGAAGCGTCGCGCAGCGCGGGGAAGAGCACGTTCACCGGATCTCCTTCGTCCTCGTCGGCACCCGGCCCCTTCGCGACCGGGCCGCCCCGCCCGCACCTGCCGGCACCGAACGGGCTGACTCACCCCACTCTCGCAGAGACCACTGACAACGCGATCGCACGGGGACGACTCATGTCGACGATTGCGACTCATCGAGTCTTTGAGTCTTTGAGTCGAGGAGTCTTCGAGTCTTCGGGAGGAACGTCACCTGATCTTGATGCTGGATACGTCCTTGAGAAACGGCGACGCTGTACGAGGGATGCCCGCGGTGCCCGTTCCCGTGGCCCGCACGGCGCCAGGGGCAAGAGTTCAGGCCCGCCCCTTACGGGAAAGTTCGGCAGCGGGCGGACATCAGCTCGCCGAGGCCTGAGGACAGCACGTGGTTACCGGACCGCTGCACGCGGCGCCTTCACGGGGCGGCGGTGATCCGAAACGCGCCAGGCAGTGCCAGACCTTCTTGAGCGCCTGCGGGGCGTAGCGACCCGTGAGGGCGGCATCTCCGATGATCCGGGGGTCGAGGCCCGCGTCGACCGCGATCTCAGCAGCCAGATCGACGGATTCCTGTCCCCGGTAGTCCGGGTGACGCCGCAGGTGAGCCATGTCCAGCCGGAAGCCCGGATGCCACTCGATGGCGCACGGAAGCTCACGGGCGGCGGCCTCCACGGCGGTTCCGCGATAGCTGTGATCCAGGACCAGCGCCTCCACGTCCCGGTCGAGTCTGACGGGCCCGTGGATCTGCGCCTCGATGTGCCCGTCCAGACTGTCGAGACCGTCGGACTCGGCCATCTCGATGAGCGAGAAGCGAGCGGCGACGCCGAAGTCCGAGGGGCAGGTGGAGCTGTCCGGGTAGCAGAACGTGGTGCGGGTGAGGGTCTCGGCTGCGAGCCTGAAGTGGGAGGAGCCGAACCGCGGTGCGCCGCCGGCAGGGTCGGAACGGAAGTTCAACGCGCCGTAGACGGGCCGTTCACCAGCGGAGGCATGGTCGTAGGCACCCCCGAAGATGCGGCTTTCCCAAAGCCATCGGTCACCACCAGGATGGGCGGTCAGGCCGCCATTGCTGGTGCCGGTCACGAACTGCGACCGGTAGCGGCCATCCGCCGCCATCCGGCGAAGGACCGGGTCGTTTCCCACCATGCGGTCGGGGTGAAAGTTCATCGTCAGCCGCATCCGAGGGTCGAGCGGTTCCCCTGAGGACCTGGCCGCAACATGGAGTAGGGCCTTCTCCTGCAACGACCAGGCGGTGTCGGTACGCATCCGTGCAGTGTGCACAGAAGCCCTCCCTCCAGCACCTGATTTCGACCGGCTACTGCACGGCACGTGAAGTGGTGGCGCGGCCGGGTGGCAACGGAACCACGCATCCGACAGCAGAACCACGCGTCATCGCGAGCACGTCATCACGGGCATGGTGAACATGTCGATTCAGTCCGCAGGGTCTGTCCACCTGGACGCGATCGTCGATGTGCACACCCAGGCCCGCACCGCCTACTACCGAGCGGGAAGGCTGCCCCAGGCGGAAGTCGACGACCCGGGCGGGCCAATGCGGCGGCGGGAAGGGTGGGCACGTTGCATGGAGGCGGACGAAAAGACAGTGCTGTGTGCTCTTCGCGAAGAAACGGTGGTGGGCGTGATGGCGATGGGCCCGCCTCTGCGCCCGGAGGCGGATGCGGCAACTGTGGGTGAGCTGTACCAGATCCATGTCCTGCCGGGCCACTGGGGAAGGGGAATCGGGGGCCGGCTGCACGCCGCTTTCGTGCAGTTCCTGCGCGCGACTCAACTACGGACGGGACAGGTCGAGGCATGGGAGCAGAACGACCGCGCGCAAGCCTTCTACGCCCGGCACGGGTGGAAACCGGACGGGTACTCTCGTCCAGGACCAGGTCACTCCCGCTACGTTCGCATGCGACTCCGGGTTCCCGCAGTTTGATCCGATGAGGGAAGAGGGGAGCCGAGGGGACGGAGGGAGGCTCTCCTTGGCGGGTGGATCGATCCGGAATGAGCGCTTCGGCTGCGCGTCGGCTGCTCCGTCGCCCGGCCGCTTCCCGTCTCGTGGCCCGCCCCGTTACCCCGGGATCTTGCGGAAGTCCCAGGACGCGACGGATTCCGGTGTCAGCCGCAGCCACGCATGCCGGCCGTCGTGCGGCATGGCGGACATTCCGAAGTACTTCTCCGCGAAGAGCCGTTCCGGGGCGTCGAGTTCGGGGCAGGGGTCGCCGGTGCGCGGTGCCTCGCCGATGAACTCCGCGCGGCCCGCCAGTTCGGCGCCGCGCAGCTCGTCGTAGGTGTGCCCGTCATCGAAGACCACCGCGATCCGTGAGTCCTTGCGCAACTGGGCCCACCGCTTGCTGTGGGTGATCGAGTAGAGCCACAGCGCCGTACCGTCCCAGAGGAACCACAGTGCTCCGACGTGCGGCGCGCCGTCGCCGCCGACCGTGGCGACCCGGCAGGTGCGCTGCGTCGTGAGGAAAGCGTCGAGCTCGTCCCGCGTCATCATGATCCGGCGCCCGCGTCGCTGTGTGTCGGCCATGCCGTACCCGCCTCCGCCGTGTCCGCTCAGGCGGCAGCGGCCCGTTCGCCTGACACCGGCCGGACCGGCCCCAAGCCACCTGACTGAGTGTCAGAAAGCATGCGGGCTCTTCCTGGTGTACGCAATGCCCGCTAGCCTCGCCCGGCTCGCACCGGCCCGTCGGGGCAGTACCCGGGCACGCCGGGAATCCCGCGCACGCCGGCAATCAGGCCCGCCAGAGAGGAACGCGATGTCTTCGGATGCCGCACGGCTCATCGCCCAATTGGCCCCGGGCACGACGGTGCTGCTCACGGTCGAGTGCCAGCGCGGGGTGGTCGGCCCGGACAGCGCCCTGCCCGAACTCGCCGAAGCGGCACGCACCTCGGGGGCGCTGGCGAACGTCGCCCGGCTGGTGGCGGCCGCCCACGACGCCGGCGTCCAGGTGCTGCACGCGGTTGCCGAACGACGTCCCGACGGGCGTGGTGCCAGCCGCAACGCCCGCCTGTTCAAGGCGGCCGAGAGGCTGCCCGTACAACAGCTCACCGGGTCCACCGCGGTCCGCATCGCCGACCCGATACCCGTCTCCGGCGACGACCTGGTGGTGCGCAGGCTGCACGGTCTCTCGCCGATCGCCGGCACCGAGGTGGACGCGCTGCTGCGCACCTTCGGATGCCGGACCCTGGTGGTCACCGGGGTGTCGGCGAATGTGGCGGTCCCCAATGCCGTGTTCGACGCGGTCAACCTCGGCTACACGGCCGTGGTGCCCGCGGACGCCATCGCGGGAGTGCCTGCCGACTACACCCCCGCGATGGTCCGCAACACCCTCGCTCTGGTCGCCACCGTCACCACCACCGATGACGTCCTGTCCAGCTGGCGCGCGGCCGCGCCCGGCCGGTAACCCGGGGAGGCGGGCAACCGGGCGGCGGGCCCTCCGCGTCAGCCGAGGGTGACCGAGCCGCCCTTGACGGTCACCTTGGCGGGCGCGAGCGCCTTGGTGGCGGGGCCGGTCTTCACGCTGCCGTCGGTGATGTCGAACTTGCTGCCGTGGCACATGCAGTTGATGGTGCCGCCGGAGACCTCGCCGACCAGGCAGCCCGCATGGGTGCAGATCGCGGAGAACGCCTTGATGTCGCCGTCCTGGGGCTGGGTGACGACGACCTTCTCGCCCTTGAAGATCTTGCCGCCGCCCTTGGGGATCTCCGACGTCTTGGCGAGCGCGGGGCCCGCCTCCCCACCCGCGGAGCCGCCGCCGCCGCTGCCTCCCGCATCGCTCGTCCCCGGGGCGGCCTGATCGTCCCCTGCGGCCTTGGAGCCGCCGCCGCTTTCCGCGTCCGACATGCCGCCGCCGCAGGCCGCCAGCGCGGCCGTGAGCCCCGCGGCGCCGACGGCCGCGACGACGGCCCGCCGCCCCGCCCCGCGCCCCGCTGGGCCGGTCGCCTCCGCCGTCATCGCTTCGGTCTCCGCCTGCTCCGACGCTGACTGTCGAGCCATGGTGTGCCTCCGGTTCTCGGTGGTGCCTTCGGTGCGCGATGTGGTCCATGGACGTTGCACAGGCTCGATACGGAGCCGCCGCCCGGAGTGTTCAACGGGGCCGGAGTCTTGCGCGGGAACGGCAAAAACGGTGGGAGCGGGGGTGGTGGGGGACCGCGGGGTGGGTGTGGTGCCGAGGAAGCCGGCCGCCGCACGTGGAACGGCGACCGGCCGGAGCGCCCGGCGGGCCGACAGCACCGTCGACACCGCCGGTGCGCTCCGGCCGGATGCCCCCGTCAGTCCTGGCCGCCCCGTTCCTCCAGCGCCTTCAACAGGAAGTCCCGCTGGAAGTGCAGCAGCTGGGCCACGACCGCGTCATCGACGGGCAGATGGGTGGCGCCGGGCAGCGGCAGCACGCTGTGCGGCTTGCCCGCCGCGAGCAGCTCCGCCGAGAAGCGCAGGGTGTGCGCGGCCGCCACATTGTCGTCCGCGAGCCCGTGGACCAGCAGCAGCGGGCGGCTCAGCAGATGGCCGTGGCCGATCAGGGAGCAGCGTGCGTAGTTCTCCGGCTGCTCCTCCGGGTGGCCCAGGAACCGCTCCTTCCAGTGGGTGTCGTACATCCGCATGTCGGTGGGCGGGGCACCGGCGACCGCCGCGTGGAAGATCTCGGGGTGGTGCAGCACGGCGGCTGCGGCCAGAAACCCGCCGAACGACCAGCCACGGATCGCCACCCGCGTCAGATCCAGGTCGCCGCAGCGCGCCGCAGCAGCCCGCAGCGCGTCCACCTGGTCCTCCAGCGCCGGTGTCAGCTGGTCGCCGTGGATCGTCTTCTCCCAGGCCGGGCCCCGGTTCGGGGTCCCGCGCCCATCCACCACCAGCACCGCGAACCCCTGCTCGGCGAACCACTGCGACACATAGGTGAACCATCCATGGGCCCGTCCCACGAGCTGGATGCCCGGCCCCCCATACGGGTCGAGGAGCACCGGCAGTTTCCCGGTGCCTTCCTCGTGCCACGAAGGGAGGAACAGGGCGCCGCGCAACTGCCGTTCGCCGAGCGTGAGGTGGACCGGCCGCGGGGTGATGGACGGCTCCTCGGCGAGCGTGGTGAGGGCCTGGTAAGACGGGTCCCCGGCCGACCCGTCGCCGCGCAGAACGCCCACCTCGTGGCCCCGCGGTGTCTCGCCCGCCAGGACGACCGTGCCGCCTCGCCCCGCTCCCGTGTACCTGCCGGGCTCCCGGCTCAGCCTACGGTTGCCGCGGCCGGGCTCATGGCACCACACATGGGTCTCCAGAGGGTCCTCGCTCGCCGTGAACAGCACTCGTTCCCCCTCGACCCCTAGGACCGCGCACAGCTGCAGCCCCTCCGGGGTGACCCGTCGGCCGCCGACGGTCAGATAGCGGGTGTCACCGTCGTCCTCATGGAGCACCAGGGCACCTGACGCCGTACGGGCCGGGGTGCCGCCGATGATCTCCACCCAGGCGGGATCGGTCCGCTCGTGCAGTACTTCGGTGGCGCCGGTCTCCGGATCGATCGTGAGCGTGCGCACTATGCGCTGGTCGCGGCTCTGCACCGTGACGAACGGACCGTGCCCGTCCCAGCCCGCCGCCACGACGTACTCGTACGCCTTGCGGTCCCAGTCCACCTCGACCCGCTCACCTTCCAGTGAGAGGAGCTGGAGGGTGACCTCCGCATTGGCGGAGCCGGCCGCCGGGTAGCGGATCGCCTGCGGCGGCTGCGTCGGGTCGGCCGGATCGCCGATAAAGCGCCGTTGTACCGGGCTGGTGTCGGCCCGGGCCACCAGGAGGCGACGGCTGTCCGGTGCCCACCAGTAGCCGCGCAGCCGGTGCATGGACTCGGCGGCCACGTACTCGGCGAGGCCGTAGGAGATCTCCAGGTCCTCCGCACGGGCCAGCTGCCGGTCGGCGCCCTCCAGGTCGACGACGTGCAGGCAGCGGCTGCTCACATAGGCGATGTACCGGCCGTCGGGGGAGGGACGCGGGTCGACCACCGGACCGGCCGCGGGTACCGAGAACGGTGTGCCGCCGTCGGTACGCACCGCCCACAGAGCCCCCGAGAGCGCGAACGCCACCAGACGGGCGGCCTCGTCCGCCGCGTACGACACCACGCCCACCGACTGCTCGCGGGCGCGCTCCCGGCGACGCTTCTCCTCCTCGGGCACCGCCCCGGACCCGGCCCCTACCAGGAGGGCCGGATCGGCCAACAGCCGCTCCGCGCCGTCCTCGTACTGCCACAGCCGGCCCACCGGATCGGTGCCCGAGACCGTACGGATGAAGAGCACCCGGCGGCCGTCGGGGGAGACGGTGACATTCCTGGGCACTCCCAGGGAGAAGCGGCGGCTGCGGGCGAACTGAAGTGGGAAGGCAGCGGAGTTCGTGGACTGCTCGGATGTCACGGTAGTGCTGTGCAAGATGCTCTCCTCCAGATGCTGAGGGTGTTCGGGCCTGCGTGGTCCCGGGCACGGCGAACCCTGGATGCAACCTAGGCATATTCCGGATTCAGGCGAAAGGCCCCGTAACGGCCTGAATGGGCGCAGCGCGGAGCGCCGGTACCTGACCGGGCACAAAGGGAAATCCAGCTACGGGGTGATGCCGTGGCGGGTGGGGGGAAGCCGGCCGAAGCCGTCGTGCCATGCCGGCACGCGAGTGCGTGAATGCGGCTGCTTCCGGGACTCGTCGAGTACGACGATCTCGATTACTTCTATCACATGGGGTTGGCGAGAAGGCCGGCGCACAACGATTGGGATGACAACGCGTCAGGTGAGGCGTCTCGCGTGCGTGGGCGTCACCGGACGCACTTCTCGCCGCGGCGGCCCGCTTCGGGGCGTCATGAGCGAAGTCGAGCGAGAAACGCACGAGTTGGGCCCCGGCTCGGCAGGCCTGTGGAAAACCTCGAACCCCTGCCTGGGCTCGATATCGTGAACAGACGGCGAAATCGTGACAGACGACGACTGCTCCTGGCGGGAGTATCGGAAGCACGGGGAGAACGATGTTCGGACGGCAGCTGTGGGCACCACTGCGCGGCCTTGTGCTGTTCGGGCTGGGGCTCGCCGCTGTCCCGATGCTCGCCGCCATCGGACTCGGCACGCTCTTCGGCATCCAGACACTCGCCCAGTGGTACCGCGTTCCGCTCCATGCCTACCGGGCCCTGGCAGGCCGGTGGTGCGGAGTGGACCTTCCGGTGCCGTACCAACCCCCGCCGCCACCGCCCGAACCCGAACCGGATGGCTGGTACCGCTACAAGAACCGGCTTCATCCCACCCCGAAGAAGCTTTCCTACGAACGGCGTTGGGACTGGCTGCTCAAGGACCCGGCCACCTCCCGGGACCTGTTGTGGATGCTGCTCAACCCCGGTGTCGGCAGCGTCACGGCGCTGTTGCCGGTCACGCTGGTCGTGGTGGGCGCCGCCTTCCCGTGGTACTGGCCGGGACACGCCGCGCTCACCCTCCCGATCGCCGTGGCGACGGCTGCGGCCGGCTTCGGCTTCGGACCGGCCCTGCTCCGACTCCACGGACGCTGGACCGGCCATCTGCTGTCGCCCGCCACCGACTCCGGGACCCGCCGTGCGCTGATCCAGGTCGGCCGCGGCGGCCTCGCCACCTGGCGGCTCGCCCTGACCGCCGGACTCGCGGTCGCCGAACTGGCCGCCGCCCTCCTGCATGTGCTGGCGCTGGTACCGATCCTGCTGTGGGCCTGGCCGACCGTGCTGGCCGCCGGCCGGCACCTCACCTCCTGGCGCCGGCAGCAGATCCAGGAGTGGACCGGCATCCGGATCGACCTGCCCTACGGGCCCGAACCTGCCCTGCCGCCGCCCCGGCCCGACGGCACCCACCGGATCGGCCGCACGCTGTACCGCACCCCGGAGGCGGCCCTGCGGTCGCTGCGGTTACGGCAGCACGCGCGAGATCCGGCCACCTGGCGGGACCTGCTGTGGCTTCTGCTCGACCCCGTCGTCGCGGTGCTGCTCGCCGCGCTGCCCGTGGTGGTTACCGCGTACTGCTTCTTCGGCCTGATCTGGTCCTGGGCATGGGCGTCCCTGCTTCGACCCTTCGTCGATTTCCCGACCTTCGACGGCTGGTCCTCACTCACCCATGGCCTCCCCGTCCTCGGCGATCACCCGGTCGCCGTCGCCCCGCTGATCGGAGTGGCCGGCACCCTGACCGGGAGCCTGCTCGCCCTGCCGCTGCTGCGACTGCACGGCCTGTGGAGCCGGTGCCTCCTCGGGCCGGCCAAGTCAGCGCTGCTCGGCCGCCGGGTGGTACAGCTCACCGAGACCCGGACCGAGGCACAGGAGACGCTGTCCTCGGAGCTGCGCCGGATCGAACGGGACCTGCACGACGGGGCGCAGGCACAGTGGGTGGCCATGGGAATGAAGCTCGGCACCATCGAGGCACTCGTCGAACGGGACCCGGCCGCCGCCAAGATGATGCTCGGTTCCGCCAGGGAAGCCTCCGCGCAGGCGCTCATCGGGTTACGCCAGTTGATCCGCGGGATCAACCCGCCGGTGCTCGCAGAACGCGGGATCGCGGACGCCATCCGCGGGCTGGCCCTGGACTCGCCGCTCCCGGTCGGGCTGCGGATCGAGCTGCCCGGCCGCCCGGAGCGCCCGGTCGAATCCGCCGCCTATTTCGCGGTGTCCGAGCTCCTCACCAACGTCTCCAGACACGCCGAAGCGGGCCGGGTGCACATCGACGTGCGTCACATAGCGCAGCAGTTGCGGATCGAGGTCACCGACAACGGAACCGGTGGCGCCGATCCGGCGAGGGGCAGCGGGCTGCGCGGCATTCAGCGGCGACTCGCCACCTTCGACGGAAGTCTCGCCGTACACAGTCCACCTGGCGGTCCCACCACAGTCACCCTGGAGATTCCGTGCGTGTTGTCCTCGTAGAGGACCTCTACCTGCTTCGCGAAGGCCTGACCCATCTGCTCACCGCGCACGGCTTCGACGTGGTCGCGGCGGTGGAGACCGGCCCGGAACTGCTCACGGCCGTGCAGGAGCACCGGCCCGATGTCGCGATCGTGGATGTACGACTACCGCCCACCTTCACCGACGAGGGACTGCGCGCGGCGCACGAGGCCCGCCGGCGGATGCCCGGCCTGCCCGTCCTGGTGCTGTCCCAGCACGTCGAGCAGCTCTACGCACGCGAACTGCTCGCTGACGGTTCCGGCGCCATCGGATACCTGCTGAAGGACCGGGTGTTCAACGCCACCCAGTTCGTGGACGCGCTGCGCCGGGTTGCCGAGGGAGGTACGGCGATGGACCCCGAGGTCATATCCAAACTGGTGCGGAGCACTGCCCACCAGGAGCCGCTGGGCACCCTGACCGCCCGCGAACGGGAGGTCCTGGAGCTGATGGCCGAGGGCTGCTCCAACGCGGCGGTCTCGAACCGCCTCCACCTCAGCGAAGGCGCAGTGAGCAAGCACATCGCCAGCATCTTCACCAAGCTGAACCTGACCACCTCCCAGGACACCAACCGCCGGGTACTCGCGGTCCTTGCCTATTTGAACGGCATGAATCCCGACTAGTCGGAACCAGGGCACCCGCCGGTACGCATGACCGGGCAGCGTCACCAGGCTGTCCGGACGCAGCACGGGGCCGTGTCCGCGAGCGGAGGCACAGCAGACCGCTGATATTCGCTTGCACGCCATCGACACTCGGGTCAACGTCGCCTGACACCTGACGAAGGCAGAGAAGATGACCACGCAGACCCATCACGTCGACCACGAACTCATCGAGGCCGCGGCGGACGCCGCTCGCACCCGCTGCCGGGGCGACAACCACACCATGGCGGCTGCGGCCCGCGCTCAGGACGGGCGGATCGTCACGGCGGTGAACGCCTACCACTTCACCGGAGGCCCCTGCGCCGAGCTGGTCCTCATCGGCACCGCCGCCGCCCAGGGCGCCTACGAACTGGACACGATCGTCGCTGTGGGAGACCGCGATCGCGGGGTGGTCGCGCCGTGCGGCCGGTGCCGTCAGGTGCTTCTCGACTACTTTCCCGACCTCAAGGTCATCGTCGGCGAAGGCGACCGCGTCCGCACCGTCCTCATCACTGACCTGCTACCCGAAAGCTATGTCTGGGCGGACCACCAACTCGACGCCGAGTAGAGCGCGTCGGAAACCGGGTGCGCAGTGCCGGTGCCGTGGTGTGGGATCGGCGGCATGGCGATTGTGTTGGGCAAGCCGGGAGTTGACGGGCTGAGCGAGGCTGTAAGCGTGCTGCGGGAGTGGCAGTACGACGGGGCGCCGATGCAACTGCATCCGGGGGACCTGGGCTGGTTCTGGCGGGAGGGCGCGGAGGCGACCGCCGCTGCGGTCAGGACGTGGAGCCGGGACGGACAGCTCCTCGCCGTCGGGCTGCTGGACGGTCCCAGGCTGTTGCGGATGACGATGGCGTCAGACGCTCAGCGGGACGAGGAGCTGGCGCAGCAGGTGGTTGCGGACGTGACCGAGCCGGAGTGCGGCGTGCTCCCCGAGGGGAGGGTGAACATCGAGGCGCCGAAGGGAGCCCTGATCCAAGAGCTGCTGTCCGAGGAAGGCTGGAAGGCCGACGAGCCGTGGACGCCGTTGCGCCGCGCCCTCACGGAGCCGGTGGAGGACCCGGGCGTCCGGATCGAGGTGGTCGGGCAGGGGCAGGCGGACGTGTTTGCCGCCGTACTCCGGGCAGCCTTCGACGGGTCGAGTTTCACGGACCAGCGCTGGTCCGCCATGGCGGCTGGTCTGCCGTATACCGATGCCCGGTGTCTGCTCGCATATGACGACCAGGGCGACGCGGTGGCGGCGGTGACGGTGTGGTCGGCCGGGCCGGGCAGGCCCGGGTTGCTCGAACCGATGGGCGTGCACCGGGACCATCGCCGCCACGGCCACGGCGAGGCGATCACCGTCGCCGCGGCTGCCGCCCTTCAGAAGCTGGGCTCGTCCAGCGCCCTCGTCTGCACCCCGAGCTCCAATGTCGGCGCCGTCGCCACCTACAAGTCAGCCGGCTTCCAGCAACGCCCCGAGGTTCGGGACCGATACCGGGAGGCATAGTGCGCCTGTCGGCGGTGAGAGCAGTCGGGACCCATCTACCGCCTGCCCGCAGAGGGGCCGACGTGGCCGGCCCGCCGCGTGAGCGGAGTCGAGCGCATCGCCTGATGTATCGCCCCGGGTAGAGGTAGCTCTAGTCATTCCTGGGACCTGGCTGGCATGTCTCGTGGCTCATCTCCCGTCAGGATGAAGCATGTTGACGAACCGGGGGGAGAGCGAACCATGTACGAAAAGAACGGCTCGGACTCGGGTGGATCGCCTTCCGGGGCCCTGACCGGCCGGCCGGAAGCGGATGCCAAGGAAGAGCCGAAGAAGGTCCCGGAGAATTTTCAGGAGCAGTTGGCTTTCGCGTGGGGGTACATCGGTGGGGTCTACGGGACGATCCTGACCATTCTTCCGGTCATCACGTACATCGTGGTCAATGCGCTGGCCGGCATGTGGCCGGGGATCTGGGCCTCGATCGGGACTGCGGTCCTGGTGGGGATCTTTCAATTGCTGCGTAAGGAGAAGCCGGCTGCCGCACTCCTCGGCCTCGGTACGGTGCTCATCACCTCCGGCGTGGCCGCGTTCGTCGGTGAGGCCAAGGGCTACTACCTCCTCGGGAACTGGATAACGGTCGGAATCGGCAGCATTCTGCTGCTGTCCGTCCTGATACGTCGGCCGCTGATCGGCCAGGTCTGGGCGGCAGCGAACCTTCAGGGCACCTTCTGGCGCACGGACCGGAAGTCGCTTTTCTACTACGACGTGGCCACCGCGCTCTGGGCGCTGCTGAGCTTTTCCCGTTTCGCGGTGGAGCGGTGGCTCTACGACATGGACGAGACCACCTGGCTCGGCATTGCGCGACTGGTCATGGGGTGGCCGCTGACCTTCTTCGCCGTGATGACCAGCATGTGGGCGGTCCGTAAGGTGGACGGACGACGCAAACTCCACGACCCCCGTTACAAGCGCGCCCGGCAGAAGGCGGATGGCGGGGAGAACGGCTCGGTGGACTTTGCGGCGGCCAAGGCTGCGGAGAACGGCGAGGCCCGGAACGGACAGCGCCATGGGTGAAAGTCATTGCCCCGTGCATTCGTCGAGTCGGACGGTGCGCCTACCGCCTACCGCCTACCGCCTACCGCCTACCGCCTACCGCCATAAGGCAATACGGCAATACGGGGCGGCAGCAGTCTGGAGAGGGAGGTGGCCCCTTTATAGAATCGGCCCGTGAGCAGCGAAGCCGAAGTGCCGCGTCCGGAGCAGTTGGGCGAGGACGACCTGCTGCTGGCCAACGCACTCCAGGCCGCGCCCCGGGCGAGCTGGAGTGAGCTGGGAACGGCGCTCGCACAGGATGCGGTGACGCTGGCCCGCCGGTGGGAGCGGCTCAGCAGCAAGGGCCTGGCCTGGGTCACCCCCGCGCTGGGACCTGGGCTGCTCTACCGGACCTGTCGGGCGTTCGTTGAGATCCACTGCGAGCCGGGCAGCGCCGCTCAGGTGTCGGCCGAGCTGTCCCGGCAGCCCCACCTGCTCACCATCCAGCATGTCGCAGGCACCTACGACCTGTTCGCGATCGCCTTCACCCCGGACTTCGCGTCGATGTCCGACTACCTGCTCACCAGCCTGCCCCGGCAGGAGGGCGTCGTCCGCGTACGGTCCCACCTGGTGACACGGAACTTCCACACCGGATCGCAGTGGCGCCTGGGGGTGCTGAACCAGCGCCAGGAACGGGACCTGCTCCGTACCCGGCCGGAGCCGCGGACCGCCGAGGCTCCGACGTACAGCACCTGGGAGCGTGAACTGATCGTCGCGCTGAGCAACGACGGCCGGGTCCGCTACACCGATATCGCCACCGCGCTGGGGGTCACGCCCCGAACCGTGCAGCGCCGGCTGAACCGGCTGCTGGGCAACCGCGACCTGCTCCTGCGCTGCGATGTCGCGCGGCCCCTCGCGGGCTGGCCGACCGGCGCCCTGCTCTGGCTCAACGTCCCGGACGAGCGGCTGGAGGAGGCCGGCCACAGGCTCAGCGGCTTCCCGGAGACCCGTAGCTGCGCGGCGCTGTCCGGCGCGAACAACCTGCTGGTCACGGTCACCCTGCACTCGGTGGACGCGCTCCACGACTGGGCCGTGCAACTGCGCCGGGCGCTCCCGTACGCGGAGATCGCGGACCGTTCCGTGGTGCTGCGCCAGGACAAGCTGTGCGGCCATCTGCTGGATGCGTGGGGACGCAGCCAGGGCGTCGTCCCGCTCGACATCTGGCGTCCCAGCGGCCTCAGCCGGTGACGCGCGTCCCGTCGTCCGTACCGGCGCCGCTGACGGGGACCGCGACGGCCGGTCGCCGCAGACCCGCGCCGAGCGTCCGCTCGATCTGCCGGGCCAGTCGCAGTACGCCGAGGTCGTCACCGCTGCGCCCGACGATCTGCACTCCTACCGGCAGCCCGTCCGCCGTGAAGCCCGCCGGTACCGAGAGGGCGGGCACACCGAGCACGGTGAACCAGTACATGGAGCGCATGCAGTCGAGATAGTTCTCGCTCCTGGTGTCGCCGATGCGCTCCGGCCACAGCCGGTCCGCGCTCCATGGCACGACCTGGGTAGTGACCGTCACCAGATAGCGGTACTCGCGGGTGAATTCCGTGAACCGGTGGAAGAGCCGCCCGCGCAGCTTGTGTGCGCGCATCAGTCCGGCCGAGGTCGTCGCCAGCCCGTTTTCGATGTCCTGGCGGACCCTGACGCCGAAGGCTTCCGGGTTCGCGGCGTACCGGTCGCCGTAGTTGAGCGCCCGATACCAGCCGCGCAGTGTGCGGAACGCCTCGTCGGCGCCGGTCATGTCCGGGGCCGCGACGCCGACCTTGTGGGAGATCCCGGCCAGTGCCTCGGACACCGGGGCCATCGCGGTGCGTACGGCGTCGTCGACGGCCAGTTGGCCATCGAGGTCCGTGCTCCACGCCACCGGCACGTCGGAGAAGTCGTACTCCAGCCCGGCATCGAATCGGGAAGGGTCACCGAGGCCCCAGGGGGACCTTGGATCGGGCCTGGTCAGCACGGTCATCTGCAGTGCGACATCGTCGACGGTCCGGCCGATCGGGCCCTGGATGCTCAGCGGCGCGAACGGATCGCCGGCCGGCCACATCGGCACCGAGCCCACCGAGGGTCGCAGCCCCACGACATTGCAGAAGGTCGCCGGGTTGCGCAGCGAACCGCCAGTGTCTCCGCCGTCGGCGAGAGCCACCATGCCCGTCGCGACGGCGGCGGCCGCACCGCCGCTGCTGCCACCGGCCGTCAGGCTCAGGTCGTACGGGTTACGGGTGGGGCCGAACAGCTCGTTGGTGCTCTGGATGCCCGCACCGAACTCGGGCACATTGGTCTTGCCCACCGTGACGGCGCCCGCGTGCACCAACTGCTCCACCACCAGCGCGTCATGGTCCGGCACATGCTCGGCGTAGAGCGGCGAACCGTAGGTCGTCCGGATGCCCTTGGTCGGGGCGAGGTCCTTGTGCGCGACGGGTAGGCCGTGCAGCGGGCCCAGCAGTTCGCCGCGTGCGACGGTGGCATCGGCGCGGGCGGCGAGTTCCCGCGCGCGGTCCTCGGCGTGCGTGATGATCGCGTTGACCTGCGGGTTCACCGCGTCGATCTGGGCGAGGTGAGCGTCGAGGATCTCGCGCGCCGACACCTCACGGCGCCGCTGGAGCTCCACCAGTTCCCGGGCCGGCAGCCACAGGAGGTCGTTCTCGGTCACGAAGATCAGCAGTCCTTGTCTCGGTGAGATCGGTGAGATCGGTGGGGTTGGTGGGATGGATGGGATCGGTGGGTCGGGGGATGTGTTTATGGGAGATGGATGGGGGCACCGGGGCCGAGCGGCAGGTCGAGGAAGTAGAAGCAGGTGAGGATGACGGTCCAGACCGCCGCGAAGGACAGGGCGAAGGGCACCAGGCGGGAGATGACGGTGCCGAGTCGCAGCTGGGGCTGGTACTTCTGCGCCGAGAGCAGCACGAAGTACAGGAAGACCTGCATGGGGGTGATCGCCCCGGTCACCGAGTCGCCGATCCGGAAGGCCGCGTGCAGGGCGGCGGGCGACAGGCCCAGCAGCATCCCGGCCGGCACGAGGACGGTGCCCAGGATCGACCACAGGGCGGAGCCCGAGGTGATCAGCAGATTGAGCAACGAGGTCACCAGGACCACCGCGAGCAGAATCCCGAAGCCACCCAGCCCGGCGGACTTCGCACCGTCCGCGAGACCGATGGCGAAGAGCTTGCCCAAGTTGCTCCACGTCAGCAGATTGATGGTCTGCGAGATCGCGAAGACGAGCACGATGAACCCGGACATGTCCCGCACCGCGCCAACGAGGTGCGGGTAGACGGCCGGCGCCTCCTTGCCGGCCCCACCGCAGCGGGCATAGACGACGCCGAAGAGGAAGAACAGCCCGGACAGCACGAGGGCGAGGCTGTCGACGAACGGCGACGGCGCCAGCCCCCCGCCCTTGCCGCGCAGCGGGCTTCCCGGCAGCAGCCAAGCGGTGATCAGCACGGCGGCGACCGCCAGCGTCATCCCGCCGCTGATCAGCAGCGCCCGGCGCTGCGCCGGGGTCGCCAGCGTCTCGGCGGCCGCCCCCTCGGAACCGGAATGCGCCGGGTCGTGCCGTGGGTTCCAGGGCGCCAGCCGGGGTTCGAGGACCCGGTCGATGAGGAAGCCGCCGACCAGGGGGAGGATCAGTCCGGCCGTCGCGGTGAAGAACCAGTTCATGGCGAGATGGACGGGAGGGCTGTCGATGCCCGGCAGCAAGTTCGCCGCACTCTGCGTGATGCCGGTGGTGGTCACGTCGAGCGTGCCGAGCAGAATGCCTCCGTCGTAGCCGCTCCCCACGCAGACAAAGGCACCGAGCAGGCCCGCCACCGGGTGCCGTCCCACCGCCTTGAAGACGATCGCGGCGAGCGGCGGCAGCAGGATGTAGGCGGAATCGGCCAGTACGTGTCCCTGGCAGGCGACGAACGCGACGAGGTAGGGAACCCAGCGTCGCGACACCCGCAGGAACGCGATCCGCATCAGACACTCCAGTGCACCGGTGCCCTGCGCGACGCCTATGCCCATGGCGATGACCAGCACCGGACCGAGCGCGGGGAAGGCCATGAACGCATCGATGGCCGTGGCGAGGAGATGGCTGAGGCCTTCCGGCGTCAGCGCGCCGAGCACCGGGGTCGGGCTCTTCTCCCCTGGGACCTGCACCGAGACGTCGAAGGCGGCGATCACCGTTGACACCACGGCGACCAGGCCGAAGATGCCGGCGAAGAGCACGAACGGGTTGGGCAGCCGGTTGAGCACACGCTCGACGCGTCCCAGCAGTCCGTCCAGCGGGAGCGGATTCCGTTCCAGTGCCTTCATTACTGCCTGCCTCTCGTCCCGGTGCGTGTCGGCGGTGCGTGCGCGCCACTATCGAGGGGGCGGTGCAAAGGTCTGGGGAGGTGCAGGGGAATGTCTATCGGGGCCCTGAATTCGCAGGAAAGCGGCCATCGGCCATGGAGCTGTCGGTCGTCAGTCATCGGCTGTAGCCGGCTTGGCCGGTGGCGGCCGGATTCGCCGGCCGCGCCCAGCTTGGTGCCGGTCGTGTTGTCGGGACCGGGCCCGGACCCGACCCGGGCCCGGACCCGAACGGCCCTGGACCGGCCCGGACCGGCCCGGACCGGCCCAGGCCGGCTCCGGGACAGCCGTGGTCGGGGCGGCGAGAAATCGTGGCTACGTCCCGGAAGTCTGTGGCGTCTCTTGACGGTTGGGGCCGATGGCCCGCTTCGTGGCAACCAGCCCGCGGCGTGACCGTGCGTCCCTTACGCCTTGATCCAACTACCATGTCCCGGTCAACTGATCATGGCGGGGAACGGGGGAGAGGGCAGTTGGCTTTCTTCACCCCGCAGTCGAGGCGCCGCCCGCCGTATCCAGGCGGTGTGCGCCCGGCTCAAAGCCACAACTGCAAAGGGACGTCATGCGTTTCCATCGAATACTTGCCACCGTGGGAACCGTTGCCGCTCTGGCGTCGGTCTCCGCTTGCGGCCTTCCCTCCGCGGGTTCGTCCGAGGAAGCCGGGGACTTTCTCAAGTCGGCGCTCCGCTGCCGGAGCATCGACATCGCCGCGCCCCATGAAGTGCAGCGGGTGGAAGCCATGGGGATGACGGGCATCAACGGCGGCGGCGAGTGTGACGACCCGGCGGGCGGCGGCGGTGACGTCGACTTCTTCACCGTCGAGGACATGGAGGCGTTCCAGACCGTCATCCGGGGCGACGACGACCAGCAGGACGAACTCATGATCGGCGACGACTTCGTCGTCGACCCGGGCAGCGACGATCAGCGGCGTCGACTCCTCGAGGCCGGTATGCAGTTCCTGAACTGCACCCCGAACTTCGAGGCCCCCGAGGGCAAGTCGGCGGACGACAGCGTGATCGACGGCTGCTTCACCACCGACTACTCGGAGGATCTCGACTGACACCCGGCCGACGGATCGATCCGCGCGGCCCTCGTGCGCGCGGATCGCTCCG
This sequence comes from Streptomyces sp. NPDC048612, assembly GCF_043199295.1. Lineage (NCBI taxonomy): Bacteria > Bacillati > Actinomycetota > Actinomycetes > Kitasatosporales > Streptomycetaceae > Streptomyces > Streptomyces sp. NPDC048612. The sequence continues at coordinate 523,279 of NZ_JBICVV010000003.1, read as the reverse complement.
TTCCCTGGGCGTTGGGCGGGCAGCGCCATCCGTGAACGGGGCACGCGGAGCACGCGAGCGGAACCGGCGCGGACCCCGGGGCGGCCTGATGAGCAGGAACGGCCATGAGGTCCCGATGACCGGCAATGCCGGGATGGCCCTACTGAGGAAGCGGTCCGTCGGGAGGTCGCCGAGGAGACCGGCCTGTCGGCGGTCTCTGTGGTCCGGCGGATCGCTATAGAGGACAAGCGCCTTCCTCTTCCTCTGCCGTAACCGAATGCCTGCCTGCCAGCCCGCCTGCGCCCCGCTCCCGACCGCCCGACCCACCGCTCACCCACGCCCTCACATCAGGCGATCAGCTCTCCTGCCCGCCTTTGCGCATCAGCAGATGGCCCCGGCGGAACCGTTCGCCCTCGTGCGGTTCACGCAGCATCCGGCCGACTTCGAGGAAGCCGGCTTGGGCGGCCAGCCGCGCGAGGTCGTCGATCGGCCACCGGTAGGCCGTCGCTACCTTGTGGTCGAACGCCGTGACCGGCTCCCCCTCGGACTCGAAGAACGCCAGCAGCAGCGGGCCGTCATGGGCCAGCACCCGCCGGAACTCGGCGAAGTACGACGGCACCTCCTCTGGCGGGGTGTGAATGACCGAATACCAGGAAACGATGCCGCCCAGTGTTCCGTCGGCCAGGTCCAGGGCGTCCATCGAGCCCACCTCGAATCGCAGGTCGGGGTAGGCCTCGCGGGCGAGATCGATCATCACCGGCGACAGGTCGACGCCGAAGACCTCCAGCCCCAAGTCCCGCAGGTGTGCGGTCACGCATCCCGGGCCGCATCCCAGCTCGGCGACGGGCCCGGCACCTGAGGGCGGCGCCAGCTCGGCGAACGCGGCCAGCACCGCACGGTCCAGCGGAAGTGTGTCCAGCGCATCGCGGACGAGCTCTGCGTAGAGGTCGGCGACGGCATCGTAGGCATCTGTTGTCGTGCGGAGGTGCGCGGAAAGTTCTGTCACAAGCCAGGAGGCTAGAGCTTGTTGTGGACGTGCTGCTGTCGTGTGGCACCTGACCTTCCATGGGTTGTGGGTGGGGCTGGGCGCAAGGTGGTAGCGGGCCGACCGGTGCTCAGGCAGGCTCACGTGCATGATCTCGGTTTTGCAGAACGTGGCGATCGACTGTGTGGATGCCTATGGGCTGGCTCGGTTCTGGGGTGAGGTGACCGGTTGTCCGCTGCATCCGCAGGACAGGCCGGGCGACCGGGAGGCGCAGGTGATGCTGTCGGAGGGCCCGATGCTGTACTTCAACCAAGTGCCGGAACCGAAGACGACGAAAAACCGGATTCACCTGTGCCTGCGACCGACGACCTCGCGCGAGGAGGAGATCGAGCGGTTGCTGAACCTCGGAGCCACCCTCGTCACCGATCGCCGGGAACCCGACGGCGCGGGCTGGGCCGTTCTCTCGGACCCCGAAGGCAATGAGTTCTGTGTCCTGCGCAGTGAGTCCGACCGCGCTGCGATGTCTTCCTGACGCTCGGGGCTCGGGGCAGGAGCCCTACTGGAGGCTGCTCGGAGTCAGTTCATCTCGGGCTGCGGTGGGGGCGAACGCGGAGCGCAGCTGCCTGCCGTTGCCGATGGCGGTCACACCGGTCAACAGGGCTCCACAGACGCCCTGTTCTATCTTCAGCCACAGGGGGAAGGTGCCCGGCAGCACGATGATGACCGCGATGGCCGCCAGCATGATGCCGGAGGCCAGGCGCAGTCGGAGATAGGAGCGGCTGTGGCCGCGGGCCGTCCGAGCGGCGAAGGAAGTCATGAGCAGGGACGTGGCCACGACGAGGGTTGCGCGGACCCAGACGGCGTCGGTCACTATGCCGGGGTGGTGGCGCAGCAGGATGATCGCTAGGAGGGTGAGCGTGCTGAGGCCGGCGTAGCAGCCGACGAGCAGCTTGGTGTTGCGGAACGCCTGCCGGGTGCGCGGATGGCGCAGGTTCTCCTCGGATACCTCCGTGGGGTGTGGTCTGCGGGTGGTCATGAACTCCCTTTCGCTGTACGGGGCTTACCGCTGTCGACGGCACCGTTTCCAGGATCTGGTCCGCCCGCTGCCCGTTCTTCCTTCAGTGGGACGAAGCGCGGTTCCGTCGGCCTCAGGGGGTTGCCGGGGCCGCCCCGTAAGGGGAACGGTGCGCCACGGCGTCAGGGGAGGTCGTGCTTCGAGGCTTCGGGGAGGGGAGTGAGCTGATAGGAGTCGCCGTGGGACTGCACCAGGCCGCCGGTGGGGGAGGGGAAGTGGGTGCCGAGCATCAGGGTGCCGGTGTCTGCCAGGGAGGCGAGCAGGCGGCGCCGGGTGGCGGCTGACTGCTGCGGGTCGATGTCCACACAGCTGCCGATACCGGGTTGGAGCAGCTGTACGGGGTGGTGGATGCAGTCCCCGGTGATCAGGGCGGTGGCCGTGCGGCTGCGTACCTCCACGGCGAGGTGGCCGGGGGTGTGGCCGGGGGTGGGGATCAGGCGGATGCCCGGTGCGATGTCGATGCCGCCTTCCGGGACCTCGATGAGGTCGAGGAGGCCTGCGTCCTTGATCGGGTACACGGAGTCCCGGAACATCTGCGTGCGGGCTTCGTCCATGTCGGCGGACGCCCAGTAGTCCCACTCCTTCCGGGCCGTCAGATAGCGGGCGTTGGGGAAGGTGGGCTTCCAGTTGGCCCCGTCGGCGTAGGTGTTCCATCCGACATGGTCGGTGTGGAGGTGGGTGAGGATCACGAGGTCGATGGTCTGCGGTGGGAAGCCGGCGGCGTCGAGGCGCGCGAGATAGTCGCTGTCGAGGTTGTTCCAGGCGGGGTTGGCACGGGTCTTTCCATTGCCGATGCCGGTGTCGACGAGGACGCGCAGACCGTCGACGGAGAACGCGAAGCTGTGGCTGCTCAGTCGCAGGATGCCGGCCTCGTCGGCGAACTCGGGCCGGAGCCAGGGGGCTTGTGCCACCACGCCGGGCGTGGCCGCCGGCAGCAGCCAGGGGCCGGTCTGTGGGGGCAGGGGCACCTCGTCGATGCGGTGGATGGTGAGGTCTCCGAGGTCCCAGGTCGGGGGCTTGCTGTGAGAAGAGGAAGAGGGTGTCGAGTGGTGGTGCATCCGGTGATTCCGTTCCATTGCTCGTAGGCGTGAGAGGGGCGGACAACGGGCGCCCGCTGTCAGGGAGATGGAGGAGTCGGCGCTGATCGTCGCCGGCGCCCCCTCCGCTCTAAACGCTACATATTTGCCTTAGCTGGCGCCAGCCCTTACCGTCGATTAAGGCGAAAATTTTGCTTTTGCCGCGCGGTGGTCGCCGGACCGCCGCTCCGCAACACCCTGCACGCACACGAAGGGGATTCATGAGCGCCGTCGAACTCACCGCCGCGGAGGCCGCCCGGGGTGCGCTCCGCGCGGGACTCCCGCTGGAGAGCGAGCGTCACGCCGAGGTGGCCGCCGCCGCCAACCACATCCACGCCGTGGTGCGCACGCTGCGTGAGCTGGACTTCGGGGAGACGCAGCCCGCCACCCACACCGACGCAGGGGAGCCCGCCGATGCGTCCCTTTGAACTGACCCTCGCCGAGGCGGCCGACGCCATGGCGAAGGGGGCACTGTCCCCGGTAGAGCTGACCGCCTCCGTGCTGGAACGCATCGACGCGGTCGAGGAGCGGCTGGGGGCCTACGTCGCCGTGGCGGGCGAGGCGGCACACGAGGCCGCCACGCTCGCCGAGCGCGAGATCGCGGCCGGCCGGCACCGCGGCCCGCTGCACGGCATCCCGTTCGGGCTGAAGGACCTCATCGACGTCGCCGGCCTGCCGACCACGGCCAGTTCCCGGGTGCGGGCGAGCCATGTCGCGCAGACCGACAGCGCGGTGACCAAGCGGCTGTTCGACGCCGGCGCGGTCCTCCTGGGGAAGACGCACACGCACGAATTCGCCTACGGGCTGACGACACCCCAGACGCGCAACGCCTGGGACCCGGGCCGCATCGCGGGCGGGTCGAGTGGTGGGTCTGCGGTCGCCGTGGCCGCCGGAGCGGCCACCTTCGCTCTGGGCACGGACACCGGAGGCTCCATCCGCGTGCCCGCGGCACTCAACGGTGTCGTCGGGCTCAAGCCGACCTACGACCTCATCTCCCGGCAGGGGGTGACCTCGCTGTCCTGGTCCCTGGACCATGTCGGGCCCCTCACCCGCACGGTGCGGGACGCGGCACTGGTGCTCTCCGCACTGACGGGCCGGGACGCCGAGAGCCCGGCCGGTTCCGGTGGGGCGCGGCCCGGCTACGTCCTCCCTCAGGAAGGGGACTTGACGGGCCTGCGGATCGGGGTGCCGGTCAACTACTACTTCGACCGGGTCAGCCCCGATGTCGAAGCCGCGGTACGGCGCGCCCTCGCCCGGATGTCGAATCTCGGGGCCGAACTCGTCGAGGTCGAGATCCCGATGGCCCGCTACGTCCAGGCAATCCAATGGGGCCTGATGGTCCCGGAGGCGACTGCTTACCACGAACGTGCGCTGCGATCGGTCCCCGAGCTGTACGGACCGGACATCCGGGTGCTGCTGGAGGCCGGGGAGCTGATGTCGGCCGGTGACTACCTCCGGGCCCAGCGGGCTCGTGCCCTCATGCGTGAGGCGTGGGGTCGGCTGCTCGACGAGGTCGATGTGATCGCTGCGCCCACGGTGCCGATGACGGCCGTCGTGGCCGGTCAGGACGCCGTGGAATGGCCGGACGGTACGACGGAGAGTGTGTCCGACGCCTATGTCCGGCTGTCCGCTCCGGCTAACATCACCGGGATTCCGGCGCTGACCCTTCCGGTCGGCCGCGATCAGGCGGGCCTGCCCATAGGAATGCAGCTGATGGGGCCGCCCATGGGGGAGGCTCTCGTGCTGCGTGCCGGCCATGCCTATGAGGCAGACCGGGATCAGCGTGGCGAACCGGCGGCGATGGGCTGACGGGCCGAGGGGACGGACTGCTCCAGAAGCAATGATTTTGCTTTAAGGTGGAGTCGTGAGTCCCAAGCCCATGGCGCGCCCGGGAGGGCGCAGCGCCCGCGTCCAGGAGTCGGTGCACGCCGCGGTGCGGGAACTCGAAGCCGAACAGGGCCGCGCGGCACTGACCGTGCCCGCGGTCGCGGCCCGTGCGGGTGTCACTCCCTCGACGATCTACCGTCGCTGGGGCGACCTCCATGAGCTGCTGTCCGACGTGGCGGTCGAGCGGCTGCGCCCCGAGGAGCCACCCGCCGACCACGGGAGCCTTCACACCGATCTGGAGTCCTGGGCCAGGCAGTTCCTCGACGAGATGGTCTCCCCGTCAGGACGTGCCTATATCCGTGACGCTCTCCTCGGTGACCCGGACGGCAGCAATGCCGGCCAGTGCTCGGCCTACGCCGCGGAGCAGATCGAGGTCATCCTCGGCCGGGCGAGGGGGCGCGGCGAAGCCGTTCCCGACGTCGACGTCGAAGCAGTCGTGGACCACGTCGTGGCCCCGGTGATGTACCGCATCCTGTTCCGGCCGGGCCAACTGACCGCTTCCTACGCGGATCACCTCGTACGCGCCGTCCTTGCTTCTCCCGTCTCGCCCGACTGACGCAGCGAGACGCCGGGGGCATTGGCACGACTTTGGTTGCTGTACGTCGCGACGAAAGGTGATGTCGGCGGTGGGAGAGGTTGCTTAACGTGGCTCCGTGACAGGTGTGGAAGGTATGGAGCGGGTGAGGCGTGCTCGCCAGGCGCCGGCGGCAAGGCTGCGTGGGGTGTTCCGGCGGCTGGCCGATCCGGGCAGGGCTCTCTTCGATCCCGGGCTGTGGCCGCTCGGGCGCATTGTGGGCGAATTGCTGCTGAGCCTGGTGCTGGGGACGCTGGCGGCGGGGATCGAGGCCCTGCGCCACGGTGGCGCGGTACAGATCATTGCCGTCGCTCTGGCTGCCGGACTGCTGTTGCAGCTGCGCCGGGTGCTGCCCGGGAGCGTACTGCTGGTGACCATCGTGGGTGCGGCCGCGTTCGGCGGTCTCGCCCCGCTGACCCCCGTCGTCGGCTGGTCGGCCGGCCGCCGGATCGTCGGGGTCGGCAGGGCGACCGGCACCTTCGCCTTTGCGTATGCCCTCAGCTTCGGCCTGGAACTCCTGCAGGAGTTGCCCCGCGTCACGCCGGCGCTTCTGGGCATAGGCGTCCTGGTGACGCTGGTCGCGACCGTCGTTCCCGGCCTCGCCGGCCGCTACTGGTCGCAGCGGCGCACGCTGCTGGACACCCTGCAGGAGTACAACGCCCAACTGCTGCGCGAGCGCGCGATGATCGCCGGACAGGCCCGGATGCGCGAGCGCCAGCGCATCGCGCAGGACATGCACGACAGCCTCGGCCATCAGCTCGCGCTCATCTCGGTGCACACCGGAGCGCTGGAGGTGGACCGCGAGCTGACCGGGCGACAGCGGGAGGCCGTGGGGGTGCTGCGGGAGGCGTCGGTGGGCGCGATGCACGAGCTGCGCGAGGTGGTGGGGCTGCTGAGGGACGGCACCCACGACCCGGGGGACGGGGCCGCTCCCTCGGCGACCACCGGGGACACTCCCACCCCTGCCCTTGAGGCCATGGGGGAGGAGAACGCCATGGCGTCTGCGCGAGGGGTGGCAGGCATCGAGCGCTTGGTGGAGGTGTCCCGGAGCGCCGGTACGGCCGTGGAGCTGCGGCGCTCGGGCGAGGTGCGCCCGCTCGCCCCGACCGCCGACCACGCGGCGTTCCGGATAGCCCAGGAGGGCCTGACCAACGCCCACAAGCACGCCCCGGACGCCTCGATCACCATCGAACTGCGCTATGAACCGGACTCGTTGGTCGTGGAGGTCGCGAACGGTCCCGCGCCCGCGACCGCGGACGACGGCCGGAGCGTGGTGAGCGGCGGCCAGGGGCTGACCGGGCTCGGGGAGCGGGCCCGGGTCGTCGGAGGCATGGTGCATGCGGGCCCGACGGCGGAGGGCGGCTTCCGGCTGGCGGGTGTGCTGCCGTACACCGCGTCGGAGGCCCGTGCCACCAGCCCCTCGCCCGGCAGCGAGACAGCGACGTTCGTTGATTCCACAGGCGACTTTCGGCAGCAGATTCCGGCGGGTTCGTTCGGCGAAGGTGGTCCTGTCATCGACGGGAACGGTTTGCCGAAGGAGCTGGCGAAGGCCATGAGCACGCGGAAGAGAAGCAGTGGCATTGCCATCGGTTGCGGAGCGGCGGCACTGATCGCCCTGCTGCTGGTGATCATCGTGGCGGTCGCCGGCGCCTTCGTCGTGATGGAGCTGGACGAAGCCATGATCGAGCCGAAGGAGTACGAGGCCGTGAAGGTGGGCCAGCCCGAGTCCGAGGTGCGCAAGCGGTTGCCCGACGGCTCCTCGTTCCTGCTCGATGGCCTGGAAAAGGGCGCACCTCCCATACCCAAGGGGGCGAAGTGCCTCAGCCTGAATTCCAGTGAGATCGGCAGCAGCTGGGAGAGAGACCCGGTCTTCCGGTTCTGCTTCAGGGACGGCAAGTTGATCGAGAAGAAGTCCTTCGAGGTCAAGACGTAAGGGGGAACGCTCGCCGTGATGTCCCGTCGGGCCGCCTGATCGGGGATGATGGCGAACGGCCGCAGCTATGACCGTTCAAGAGGGCGCAGGAGAATCGTGATCAAGGTTCTCGTCACGGATGACGAGCCGCTCATTCGGGCGGGTATCAGGATGATTCTCACCTCGGCCGATGACATCGACGTCGTCGCGGAGGCGGCGAACGGCCGTGAGGCGGTCGAACTGGCCCGGGCGCAGCGCGTGGATGTCGTGCTGCTCGACATCCAGATGCCGGTCATGGACGGGCTGACGGCCCTGGCCGAACTCCGCCGTGCCGTCCCCGATGCACGGGTGCTGATCCTCACCACCTTCGGGGAGCAGCAGAACGTGCTGCGCGCCCTGGCCGAGGGCAGTGCGGGCTTTCTGCTCAAGGACTCGGCACCTGCGGAGCTGATGCGTGCGGTACGGGCTGCCGCGGCCGGGGACGCGTATCTGTCGCCGGGCGCCACCCGCCATGTCGTGGATTCGCTGGCATCCGGCCAGAGTGTCCGCCGCGCCGCGCAGGCCCGCCGTCGGCTGGAGGCCCTGTCGGAGCGCGAGGTGCAGGTCCTGGCGCTGCTGGGCGAGGGCTTGTCCAATGCGGATACCGGTCAGCGGCTCCATATGAGCGAGGCCACGGTCAAGACCTACGTGAGCCGGATTCTCGCCAAGCTCGGCTGCGACAACCGTGTACAGGCGGCCCTGCTGGCACGAGACGCCGGCCTGGGAATCTGAGCCCCCACCCGCAGCCGAAGGCTGGGTAGCACGACGTACACCGCGCCGGCGAAGCCGGCTCCCGGTCGGCGTGCCGCTGCCGTCACACCTCACGACGGGTCCGCGGCGCGCTCGCGCCGAGGCGCGCCGTTCTGGCGTAGCAACCGCAAGAGGCCAGCACGTCCCGCCAGCAACACGAACATCCAACTCTCCCTGCACTGAGCCCATTTCACGTGCTCTCCCTGCACGTCGCCCCCCTTCAGGTGCATTCACTCACCAACAGGAAGACCGTCATGCCCAGATTTCTCGCTCTTCGTGCCATCTCACTGCTCTCCGCCTCCCTCCTGCTCACGTTCGGCGCCACGGCCTGCGGCCCCGGTAAGGACGACGCCGGCCGTACCGAGTCCGCCCCCTCGGCCGCTGCCGGACTCCCCGCCTCCCTCACCTCCCAGAAGCTCAACTGGCAGCCCTGCCAGGCGCCGTCCACCGCCCAGGGTGGTGGCGCAGCGCCCGGCAAGCTGCCGGACGGCACAGCATGGGAGTGCGCGAACCTGAAGGCGCCCCTGGACTACGCCAAGCCCGTCGGCGACACCATCGACCTCGCGATGATCCGCGCCAAGGCCAAGGGTGACGGCAAACGGATCGGCTCGCTGGTCTTCAACTTCGGCGGACCGGGAGCGTCCGGCGTGGCCACCCTGCCGGGCTATCCCCAGGCCCGGGCCCTGCACTCGCAGTACGACCTGGTCAGCTTCGACCCGCGCGGCGTCGGCGACAGCGCGGGTGTGACCTGCCTCAGCGACAAGGAACTCGACCAGCAGCGCGGCGAGACCCACGATCTGGCCGGTACGGCCGAGCAGAACAAGCAGACCGCGGCGGCCTGCGCGAAGAAGTCCGGGAAGGTGCTGCCGCACGTCGGCACCGAGAGCGCCGCCCGCGACATGGATCTCATGCGCCAGGTACTGGGCGATGCCAAGCTCCACTACTTCGGCATCTCCTACGGGACAAAACTGGGTGGCGTCTATGCCCACTTGTTCCCGAAGCATGTGGGCCGCACCGTCCTGGACGCCGTCGTGGACCCGACCCAGGACGCCGTACAGGAGCCCCTGGGCCAGGCGAAGGGCTTCCAGCTGGCGCTGGACAACTACCTCGCCCACTGCGTCAAGACCCCGGGCACCTGCCCGTACCGGAGTCCCGAGGACGGACGCCGGCGGATCGCCCAGCTCCTGGCGAAGACCGGTAAGCAGCCGCTGCTGACCAAGAGCGGGCGCAAGCTCACCAAGGAGCAGACCGTCATAGGCATCGCCGCGACGCTCTACTCCAAGGAGGCCTGGCCTGCCCTGTCGGTCTCACTCTCCGACGCGGAGCAGGGCAGCGGCGACAACCTCCTGAAGCTGGCCGACGGCTACCTGAGCCGGGACGACAAGGGGCACTACAGCAACACGGAGTCCGCCAGCACCGCAATCAACTGCGCCGACACCAAGCGGCGCGCCACTGCCAAGGAAGTGCAGGCCAGACTGCCGGAGTTCCGCAAGGCGTCCCCGGTCTTCGGTGAGCTGACCGCCACGGGCCTGCTGGGCTGCACCGGCTGGCCGGTCACCGGCAAAGCCGACACCCCGGAGGTCTCGGCGCCCGGCGCCGCCCCCATCGTTGTCATAGGCAACGCGGGCGACCCGGCGACTCCCGTCGCGGGCGCCCGGAAGATGGCCGAGAAGCTCGGCAAGGGAGTGGGGAAGCTGCTCACGGTCAAGGGCGAGGGTCATGGCACGTATGGCGTCAATCTGTGCGCCACCAAGGCTGCGAACGGGCATCTGCTGGACGGCAAGGTCCCGGCGGACGGCACTGTCTGTTCGTGAGCACGGCATAGCGCGAAGGCCCGCGCGCCGCGAGGCGCCGGAGTCCCGCAACGGCCACGGAGCCACGGCCACAGAGCCACAGCCACAGTCACAGTCACAGTCACGCCGCCACAGCCACGCCGCCACAGTCACGGCGCCACGGCCACGGCTAGGGCCACGGCTGCGATAGGGCCCACCGCAGGGCCGGGGAGCGCTCAGCAGGGTGACCGTTCCCCGACCCTGGGCCGTGCCGCTGTCAGGCCCTGTCCCTCAGGGTCGTCAGAGGGTGAGTGTCAGGTACCTGTCATCCATACGTATAGAACTTGGTGTGGTCCAGCAGGTCCGCAGGGGTGATGTCGTTCCATGGCTTCATCGTGTCGTGGAGGTCGATGACATCGGGTGTGTTGCCGGTCGGCAGATAGCCCGACTTGGGGTGCATGCGCTGCCAGTCGGCCCAGAGCTTGTCGATGAAGCAGTGGTGCAGCCAGAAGACCGGGTCGTTGGGCGAGGCGCCGGTGGTCATCTGTCCGCCGACCCAGACGTGTACCCGGTTGTGCAGGTTCGGGCCGCGCCAGCCCTCGATGTTGTTGCGGAAGCCGTCGGAGGAGCTGTTCCAGGGGGCGGCGTCGTAGACCGTCATCGCGAGGACGCGATCGACCTCGGCCCGGGTCGGCAGCTCGCGGACCCCTGAGCCGAGGGAGCGGCGCAGGAACGTCCGGCCGTCCACCCGGATGTTCATCGGCCACTTGCCGTTGCCGAAGGCGAAGGACCCCGAGGTCACCCGGCCGTCGCCGGTCCGCCCGTCGCCGCCGAGGAAGTCGTCGGCCCAGAGCGAGCTGCGGGGTGAGCGGTCGACGGTCCAGTCCCAGTAGGGGAGCGTGACCGAGGGCGTGATGGTCTGCAGGGCCTCTTCGAACTGGATCAGGAACCTGCGGTGCCAGGGGAGGAAGGACGGTGACCGGTGGCCGGTCCGCTCCCCGGTGTCGGTGTCACCGATGATGAAGGCGTTGTGGGTGCTGATGAACTCGTCGTAGCGGCCGCTGCGCTTCAGTTCCAGCACCGCGTCGATGAAGTTCCGCTTTTCGGTGGCGGTGAGGTCCGCCTGGTTCTTCCGGACTGCCATGTCGAGGACTCCTCGGTGGGGGGACAATCAGCGGCAGGTCTCAGCCGGTGACAACGGGGACCAGGTCAGCGCCCTGGAGTTCGCGAACGGCGGCGCGCGCCAGGGCCCGCGGCGTGGTGAACGTCTCGTAGTGGTTCACCAGGCTTATCCAGGTGCCGTCCGCGTTCCGCATCACATGGAGGTCGTCGTTGTCGATGCGGACGACGAAGTCCATGCCCTCGTGGGGACCGGCTGCCCCGCCGGCGTGGTGGCCTCCGTGGCCTCCTCCGCCCGGCTCGCCTTCGTCGGCGGCGGGCCAGCCCTCGATGTGGCGGCCCTGGTACGTCTCGTCGAACGGCTCCGGCATCTGGTGGTCGCCGGACTTCCCGTGCCCGGCCATGTGGCCATGCCCGGCCGCGTGTCCCTTGGCGGGGCGGGCGGCCGTGGTGTCGGCGAAGGCGGCGGGGGCGGCGAGCGCCGCCCCTGTCAGGGCCGCGGCGCTGCTGTACAGCACCTGTCGTCGGGTGGGACGCGACATGTTGCACTCCTCTGTTCGTCGCGGCTTCTCCTCCGGGTGGGCCCGGGGAGGAGGCGGTGTGTCGGGACGACGGCGCCGGCCGTCGGCCCGCGCCGCCACATGCTGGCAGGGACGAACGGATCATCAAGTTGCACCGGCCGGGGAGGTCGGGAACGAGTCAACACGGGGGCGGAGGTGCAGGATTCAACGGCGGCGATCGTGCTCATGGCCCGGCGGAGTGCGCCGCGGAACCGGAAATTCCGCGATCTCGGCCACTCTCCGCCGCAGATCCTTTACGCACGGCATCGAAACCATGAGTCCCCCCACGGCCGGAACTCGGCGTGAATGCAGGGGGCTTCGAGAGAGCGGAGTTTGAGACTCCGCGCGGCGTGGTCGCCCCATGGTGATGAACCAGCCATGAACGTGGGGGAGTTGAGCGGCCGGTGCTCGGCGGGAATGTCACCGCGACCCACGGTGTCGCGGCCCCGCCCCGCAAAGCGGGAGTACGGCAGTGTTACGCGGCATGCGCCGGTAAAGGCACTTCTGTCATGACACGTTCAGCCCATGGTGACCTTGACGTTGGGGTGGCGCAGACGCGTCGTCGCGGGCGCTCTCCTTCTGGGCGCCGCCCTTGCGCTGACCGCATGCGGTACGCAGCCCGGCACAAGCGCAACAACGACCGACGCCCCGGGCATCTCCGCGCGAAGAAGGAAGCCCGCCGCATCGAGCCGCCCGCCGGGCACTGAGGGGGCGCGGGGGCGGGGCGGACCGCGCCAGGGGAGGGCAGACAGGTCCACCCTCCCCTGAACCCCGCGTCAACTACCGCTCCGCGCCCGGGGAACGACGACCGGCGAGGCGTCGCCGGGTGCCCGCAGGATGTCGGCGTCCAGGGCGTAGAGGTCCTTGACCAGGGCCTCGTCGACCGTGTCGCGGGGGGTGCCCTGGGCGATGATGCGGCCTGCCTTCATCGCGATGAGGGTGTCGGCGTAGCGGGCGGCGGCGGCCAGGTCGTGCTGCACCATGACGACGGTGCGGCCGGCGGCGGCGACCTCGCGGACGAGTTCGAGGACGTCGACGACATGGCCGAGGTCGAGCGCGCTGGTGGGCTCGTCGAGCAGCACCACGGGGGTGTGCTGGGCGAGCACCATCGCGAGCCAGCAGCGCTGACGCTGGCCGCCGGAGAGCCGGTCGAGGCGCTCGTCCGCGAGCTGGGTGGTGCCGGTGGCCTCCAGCGCCTCGCGTACGGCGTGTTCGTCCTCGCGTGACCACTGGCGCAGCAGGCCCTGGTGGGGGTGGCGGCCGTAGCGGACGAGCCCGGCGACCGTGACGGCTTCGGGTGCGCGCGGGGACTGGGGCAGCAGGGCGACCCGGCGGGCGGCCTGCCGTCGGCTGAGCTGCCAGATGTCGGCGCCGTCGGCGTGGACCTCGCCGGACTCCGGGCGGTGGAGCCGGGCGATGGTACGCAGCAGGGTGGACTTGCCGCAGCCGTTGGGTCCGACGATGGCGGCGACCTGGCCGGCGGGCAGGGTGAACTCGGCTCCCTCGACGACGGTGCGGCCGGAGTAGCCGGCCCGCAGTGCGCGTACGGCGAGCCCGGGAGTTGCGGTCATGCTGGTCATGCCTTTCCGGTGGTCCGGTCCGAACGGAGGAGGACCCAGAGGAGGAAGGGTCCGCCGAGGACGCTGGTGACGACGCCGACGGGGAGCTCGACGGGAGCGGCGACCCGGCCCAGCGCGTCGGCCGCGGCGATGAGTGCGGCGCCGGTCAGCGCGGAGCCGAGGACCGGGACGCGGGTGGGGCCGCTGAGCCGCTGGGCGAGGATCGGGGCGGCGAGCGCGACGAACGCGATGGGCCCGCCGACGCCGACCGCGAGACCGGCGAGGGCGACGGCGAGCGCGAGGGCCACGGCCCGTACCCGTCGCAGGTCGACGCCGAGGCAGGCGGCCATGTCGTCGTCGAAGCGCAGTAGTTGCAGTCGGTGCCCGGCGACGAGGGCGAGCGGCACGAGGAAGAGCAGGGCGGTCAGCAGCGGGGTGCCGACGTGCCAGTCACGGCCGTTGAGGCTGCCCACGGCCCACAGGAACACGCCGCCCGCGGTGTTGTCGTTCTCCCGCGACATGATCAGGTCGCTCACCGCCCCGACGAAGGTGGAGACGCCGATGCCGACCACCAGGAGGCGGTAGCCGCCGCTGCCCGCGCCGCCCGCGCAGAGCACCACCAGCGCGGCGGCGGCGACGGCGCCGAGCGGGCCGAGCCACCAGCCGCCGACCATCCCGGTCGCCGATCCGGCGGCCGCGGCCACGACGGCCGCGGTGGCGCCCTCGTTGACCCCGACGAGGTCGGGGGTGGCGAGGCGGTTGCCGGCCAGGGTCTGGGTGAGACAGCCGGAGAGCCCCAGGGCGCCGCCGACCATGATGCCGACGACCACCCGGGGCAGCCGGAAGTCCCGCACGATCATGACGGTCCCGGGGTCGCCGGTGCCGAGCAGCCCGGAGAGGGTCTGCGACAACGGCATGCCGGTCGAACTCGCCGCGACGGCCAGGGCGATGAGGAGCAGTATCAGCGGGACGAGGAACGCGGCGGCCAGGGCGCTGCGGCGCGGGAAGAGCCAGGACAGGGCGCCGGCACGCAGCACGGTGCTGTCCGGCGGGGTGAGCGGCGGGTGGGTGTCGGGGGCCGTCATGCCGAGGCTCCTGCCGTGGACAGTCGGGACGAGCGGGCGATCCAGACGAGCAAGGGCCCGCCGACGAAGGCGAGCAGCACGCTGACCGGGGTCTCCCAGGGCCGGATGACGATCCGGGCGAGGATGTCGGCGAGCAGCATGACATCGGCCGCGATCAGCGCGGACAGCACCAGTTGAACGGCCATCCGGGCCCCGGCCAGGGCGCGGGCGGCGTAGGGGGCGAGCAGTCCGAGGAAGGCGATGGGGCCGGCCACCGCGACCGCACAGCCCGCCAGCAGCGAGACGGCCGCCGCGACGAGCAGACGAATCCGCCCGGGGTGGTGGCCCAGTGAGCGGGCGCTGTCGTCGCCGAGACCGAGGGCCGACAGGGGACGGGCGCAGCCGAGCGCGATGAGCAGGCCGACGGCCACCACCGGCAGCAGGGGCAGCAGGTCGGCGGTCTCGACGCCGGCGAGGGAGCCGATCGTCCAGTAGCGGTAGGTGTCGTAGGTCGACTGGGTGCCCAGCAGCACATACGAGGTCAGGCCGTGGAAGGTGGCGCCGAGCGCCGATCCGGCGAGGACGAGCCGCAGCGGGGAACCGGCGGCCCGTCCCGACGCGGCGAAGAGCAGGACGACCGCACTGGCGGCCATCCCGCCGAGCAGGGCCCACAGCAGCAGTGCGGACGAGGAGGTGGCGCCGAAGAAGGTCAGCCCCAGGACCACCGCGAACGCCGCACCCGAGTTGACGCCGAGCAGTCCGGTCTCGGCGAGCGGGTTGCGGGTCGCGGCCTGGAGCAGACAGCCGGCCGTGCCGAGGCAGACGCCGACGAGCACGGCGGCGAGCGTCCGCGGCAGGCGTACGTCCACCACCGCGAGCCGCAGTTGGGCGTCGGCGCGCGCGGCCGGGTCGCCGCGCAGGTACTCCCAGGCGTGGCCGGCGGAGCTGGAACCGGTGCCGATGAGGAGCGAGAGCAGGACGAAACCCAGTAGCACGGCGACGAGTCCGGCGGCCGCCCAGGCGACGGGGCGGGCCCGGAAGGGCGGCCGCCGGTGCGGACGGACACGTTCCGTTTCCGCCCGGTCTCCTTGCGTGATTGACATATGGTTAGCCTAACCTAAGCTTCGCGCTGTGAGCTTGGCCGCTCGTATGCCGACAAAGGCCTTCTTTGTCATGCGGATTTTCTCGGTGCGGCCGAGGAATCTGCGCATTTTCCGGACTCGCTGTCTTATCGAACAACGGAGATCTCAGGCCATGTTGCAAGCCTCTTCCCGCCAACCTTCCCGCCCCGCCGCCGCGGCCGCCCTCCTCGCCGCCTGTGCCCTGACCCTGACCGCGTGCGGCGCGCCCGAGGCCGGCGGCGGCACGGACGGCGCGGCGGACAAGGTCACCCGGATCACCGACGCGACCGGCACGAAGGTCAAGGTGCCCGCAGCGCCCGAACGGGTCGTGGCGCTCAGCGAGATGGACCTGGACTCGGCACTCGCCCTCGGCGTCAAGCCCATCGGGCTGACCGCCGGCCGCGGCCAGCACGGCGCCCCCGGATACCTCGCGGACCGGGCGAAGGGCATACCGGTCGTGGGCGCGGTGACCGGACCGGACATCGAGAAGGTCGTCCGCTCCAGACCCGACGTCATCCTCGCCGGGCAGACCACCGATCCCCAGATCCTCGAACAGCTGCGGCGGATCGCCCCCACCGTGGTCACCATCGACCGCACCAAGGACTGGAAGAAGTCCCTCGCCCTCACCGGCAAGGCGCTGGGCAAGGACAACGAGGCCAAGAAGGTCCTCGCCGGATACGACACCAAGGCCGCCGCGCTGAAGAAGGACCTCGGCGCACGGGCCGGCACGAGCGTGTCGGTGGCCCGCTACTCGGCCAAGGGCACCGCCGTCATGCAGCAGGGCGTGTTCATCAGCGACGTCCTGAAGGACCTGGGATTCCGCCGGCCCGGAGTACAGAACGAGCCGGGCCAGGGCCACTCCACGCCGCTCAGCGACGAGAACCTCCACGAGATCGACGGCGACTGGCTGTTCATCGGCACCCTCTCCACCGCCGGCCCGGACGCCGGCCTCCTGGACAAGCTGGCCACCAAGCCCGCCTACCGGCAGCTGAAGGCCGTGCACGACAAGCACGCCACCATGATCGACGGCTCGAAGTGGACGAGCCTGGGCGGCGCCGAGGCCGCCGTCTCGGTGCTCGGCGACATCCGGAAGGCCATGGTCAAGTGAGCGCCACCGGCCTGGAACTCACGGGGCGGCTGGCCCTCGTGACGGGGGCGGGCCGGGGCATCGGTGAGGCGGTGGTCCGGGCCCTCGTCGCGAGCGGCGCCCGGGTCGTCGCCACCGACCTGACTCCCCAGGGCGTCGACAAGCTCGCCCAGGAGCACCCGGAGCACCTCACCGCCCGCCGCCTCGACGTCACCGACACGGCCGCCGTCGACGCCCTCATCGCCGGGACCGAGGACTCCCTCGGACCGCTGGACATCGTGGTCAACGTCGCCGGAATCCTGCGGAGTTCCGCCGTCACGGACCTCACCGACGGGGACTGGGCGGCCACCTTCGCCGTGAACACCCACGGCGTCTTCCACGTCTCGCGGGCGGCCGCCCGCCGCATGGCCGTGCGGGGCTCCGGCAACATCGTCACCGTGGCCTCCAACGCGGCCGGCATCCCCCGCGCGGGCATGTCCGCCTACGCGGCGTCGAAGGCGGCGGCCGTGATGTTCACCAAATGCCTGGGCCTGGAGGTGGCAGCGCGCGGCGTCCGCTGCAACACCGTCTCTCCCGGCTCGACGCTCACCGACATGCAACGCGCCCTGTGGAACGCCGCGGAGAGCGAGACGGCGGCCGCACAGCGCGTCATCACGGGCGACCTCGCGACGCACCGCACCGGCATCCCGCTCGGCCGGATCGCCGACCCGGCCGACATCGCCGACGCCGTCGTCTTCCTGGTCTCCGACCGCGCCCGCCACATCACCATGCACGACCTGTATGTCGACGGCGGCGCGACGCTGCGGGCCTGAACCGGACCCGCACCCGCCACCCCCTGCGACGTCGCTCGCGACCCTTCCCCTTGGAGACAGCCATGTCCGCCTCCCTGTGCGAACCCACCGCGCCGCCCCCGGACCCCGCGCCGCCCACCCTGCTCGCCCCCGGTGCCGCGACCGCCCTGCTCGACGCCTACCGCCCCGGCACGGACCGCTTCCTCGCCACGCCCCGGCAGACCCTGCTCGGCCAGGGCACCGCCGTCGGAATACCCCACGACGCACGGCCGTTGACCCGGCGGGTGCGGGAGACCCTCGATGCGCGGCGGCATGCGGGCGACCCCGCGCCGGTCGTCGTCGGCTCGCTGCCCTTCGCCGCGGACGCCCCGCACGCGCTCGCCGTCCCGGACTCCGTGCGCTGGGCGCCGCCGCTGCACGAGGACCCCCTCATCGCCCTGCCCGTGGCGCCCGCCGAGGACAACGGCTGGCAGCTGCGGGAGGTGCCGTCGGCCGAGCGGTACGGCGCGGCGGTCGCCGCCGCGGTCCGCCGGATGCGGGCCGGGGAGTTCGACAAGGTCGTGCTCGCCCGGACGCTGGAGCTGACGGCCCGGCGGGAGCCGGACCTGACGGCGATGCTGCGCCGCCTGGCGCGCCGCGACCCCTCCGGCTACACCTTCGCCGTGCCCAGCGGCCCCGGCCGCACCCTGATCGGCGCCAGCCCCGAACTGCTGGTGGCCCGCCGGAACGGCAGGATCGTCGCCAACCCGCTGGCCGGCTCCGCGCCGCGCAGCGCCGACCTGGCCGAGGACGTCCGGCGCGCTGCCGCCCTCCTGGAGTCGGCCAAGGACCTGCACGAGCACGCCGTCGTCGTCGACGCCGTACGCGAGGCACTCGCCCCGTACGCCAGGACGCTGGAGGTGCCCGCCCGTCCGACGCTGGTGCGCACCGCGGCGATGTGGCACCTGTCGACCACCCTCACCGGCGAACCGGCCGATCCGGGCGTCTGCGCCCTGGAGCTGGCATCCGCGCTGCACCCGACACCCGCGGTGTGCGGCACCCCGACCGAGGTGGCCCGGTCCGTGATCGCCGCCTCCGAGCCCTTCGACCGGGGCCCGTACACCGGGATGGTCGGCTGGCAGGACGCGGACGGCGACGGCGAATGGGTGGTGACGATCCGCTGCGCCGAGGCCGAGGGCCGCGACCTGCGGCTGTTCGCGGGCGCCGGTGTGGTGGCCGCCTCCTCGCCGGAGGCCGAGACCGCCGAGACCGGGGCGAAGTTCCGTACCTTCCTGAGCGCCGTGGGAGCCTCGCTGTGAGCACCGACGCCCTCGCCACCACCCCGGGGCTCGACGCCCCCACCTGGCCCGCCGAGTTCGCCGCGCGCTACCGGGCCGCCGGGTACTGGCGCGGGGAGACGCTCGGCGGCATACTGCGCGAGCGCGCCGCCGCCCACCCCGACCGGACTGCCCTCGTCGATCCGGCCCCCGGGCGCCGCACCTGGTCCTACCGGCAGCTCGACGAGCGCGCCGACCGGCTGGCCGCCGGGTTCGCGGCCCGCGGCATCGCCAAGGGCGACCGGGTCGTGGTGCAACTGCCCAACACCGGCGAGTTCTTCGAGGTGGTCTTCGCGCTCTTCCGGATCGGCGCACTGCCCGTCTACGCGCTGCCCGCGCACCGGGAGACGGAGATCGGCTACTTCTGCTCCTTCACCGAGGCCACCGCCTACGTCATCCCCGACCGCCACGCCGGCTTCGACCACCGTGCCCTGGCCACCACGGTCCGGGCGCGGACGCCGAGCCTGCGGCACGTCTTCGTCGCCGGCGAACCGGGCGAGCACACCGCGCTGTCCGATGTTCCCTGCGACCCGGCCGGCCGGTCCGACGGGCCCGAGCCGCACGAGCTGGCCTTCCTCCAGCTGTCGGGCGGCACCACGGGCGTGCCGAAGCTCATTCCCCGCACCCACGACGACTACCTCTACTCGGTGCGCGGCTCCAACGAGATCTGCGGCGTCGACGCCGGTACCCGGTTCCTGGTGGTGCTGCCGGCCGCGCACAACTTCCCGATGAGCTCCCCCGGCTGGCTCGGCGCGCTGTACGCCGGGGGCACCGTCGTCCTGTGCCCGGCACCGGACCCGGCGACCGCCTTCCCGCTGATCGAACGGGAACGGATCACCCTGACCGGGCTGGTGCCGCCGCTCGCCCTCGTGTGGACGACGGCCGCCGCGGAGACGGAGAACGATCTGTCGAGCCTGGACGTGGTGCTCGTCGGCGGCGCGAAGTACAGCGAGGAGGCCGCCCGGAGGCTGGCGCCCGCTCTGGGCTGCCGGCTGCAGCAGGTCTTCGGCATGGCCGAGGGCCTGGTCAACTACACCCGGCTCGACGACGACCCCGAGACCGTCGTCACCACCCAGGGACGGCCGATCTCCGCGGACGACGAGATCCGGATCGTCGACGACGCCGGACAGGAGGTCACGGAGGACGGGTTCGGCCATCTGCTCACCCGCGGGCCGTACACCATCCGCGGCTACTGGCGCGCCCCGGAGCACCAGACGACGGCCTTCACGGAGGACGGCTTCTACCGCACCGGCGACATCGTGCGCCGCACCGCCACCGGCCACCTCGTCGTGGAGGGGCGGGCCAAGGACCAGATCAACCGGGGCGGCGAGAAGATCGCGCCGGAGGAGGTCGAGAACGTCATCCTCGCCCACCCCGCCGTGCACGACGTGTCCGTCGTCGCCGTGCCCGACGAGTACCTGGGCGAACGCACCCTCGCCTACGTCATCCTGCGCCCCGGTGCCGAGCCGCTGAAGCCCGTCGCCGTCAAACGCTTCGTCCGGGAACGCGGCCTCGCCGCCTACAAGGTCCCCGACCGCGTCGAGTTCGTCGACGCCTTCCCGCAGACCGGGATCGGCAAGGTCAGCAAGAAGGGGCTGCGGTCCGCCGCGGCCACCGCACCGCAGCACTGAAAGGCCCACCCCATGGCACTTCCCGCCATCGCGTCCTACCCTCTGCCGGCCGGGGACGAGCTGCCGGCCAACCGCGTCGCCTGGACGGCGGACCCCGCGCGCGCCGTGCTGCTCGTCCACGACCTGCAACAGCACTTCCTCGGCGCCTTCCCGCCCGGTGAACCGCCGCTCACCGGCATGCTCGACAACACGGCCCGGCTCCTCGAACGGTGCCGCCGGCTCGGGGTGCCGGTCGTCTACTCCGCCCAGCGCGGCGGCCAGACCCCCGAGGAACGCGGTCTGCAGCTCGACTTCTGGGGCCCCGGCGTCGCGGACGACCCGCAGGCCCTCGCCACGCCCGAGGCCGTCGCGCCCGAGCCCGGCGACACCGTCCTCACCAAGTGGAAGTACAGCGCGTTCGCCCGCACCGAGCTGGCGGAACTGTTGCGCGCGGCGGGCCGCGACCAGCTCGTGGTCGTCGGGGTGTACGCCCACATCGGCGTGCTGATGAGCGCCTGCGACGCCTGGTCGCGGGACATCCAGGCGTTCGTCGTCGCGGACGCCGTCGCCGACTTCTCCCGCGCCGACCACGACATGGCCCTGCGCTGGGCCGCCGGCCGCTGCGCGGTCGTCACCACCACCGACGCCCTCTTCAAGGAGGCCTGAGCCGCCATGGCGCTCACCCTGGAGCAGATCCGCCGGGACGTCGCCGACTCCCTCGGCGAGGACCCCACCGACATACCGTTCGACGAGAACCTCGTGGACTACGGACTGGACTCGGTCCGCCTCATGGCGCTCGTCGAGCGCTGGCGCCGCGAACACGGCGTCGAGGCCGCCTTCGTGGACCTCGCCGAACAGCCCGCCATCGAGGCCTGGGCCCCCTTGCTGGGAGCCACCTCGTGACGGTCCTCCTCACCGGCGGCGGACCCGGCACCGGGACCCCGCAGGCCGCCCTGCCGCTGACAGCGGCACAGTCGGGCATGTGGTACGCGCAGGCCCTCGACCCGCTCAGCCCCGCCCAGAACACCGCCGAGTGCCTGGAGATCGACGGGGAACTCGCCCCGGACCTCTTCGCCCACGCCCTGCGCCGGGTGGCCGACGAGGCCGACGCGCTGCGCGTACGGATCGAGGACACCCCGGACGGCCCGCGCCAGCACGTCCTGGACCGGGTCGAACCGCCGCTCACCGTACGCGACATGCGGGACGCCGACGACGGTGCGGAGGCCGCCGGGCGGTGGATGCGCGCCGACCTCGCCGAGCCCTTCGACCTGGCGGCCGGTCCGCTCTTCCGGCACGCCCTGTTCCGCGTCGGGGAGCGGCGCTGGCTGTGGTACCAGTGCATCCACCACCTCGTCATGGACGGCTTCGGATACTCCCTCCTGGTGCGCCGGACCGCCGAGGTGTACACCGCCCTCGTCCGGGGCGAGGAGCCCGGCCCCCGGACTTTCGGGAGCCTCACCGACCTGGTCGCCCAGGACGCCGCCTACCGCGCCTCACCGGACTTCACCGCCGACCGCGCCCACTGGGCCGAGGCCTTCGCCGACCGTCCCGAGGCGCCGCGGCTCGCGGGCCGCGGCGCGCTGCCCGCGCGGACCTTCCGCCGCCGCACCGCCTTCCTGCCGCCGGAGACCACCGAGGGCGTCCACGCACTCGCCGCCCGGCTCCGTGCCACCTGGCCCGACGTCCTGATCGCGGCGAAGGCCCTGTACACCTCCCGCGCCACGGACCGGTCCGATGTCGTGCTGGGACTGCCGATGATGGGCCGCATGGGCTCGGCCGCCCTGCGGGTGCCCGGCATGGTCATGAACGTGCTGCCGCTGCGGCTGACCGTCTCCGCCGACGCGACCTTCGCCGAACTGGTCCGGCAGGTCGTGCTCGGCATCCGCGCGGCCCGCCGCCACCAGCGCTACCGCTACGAGGACATCCGCCGCGACCTGGGACTGCTCGGGGAGAGCCGCGCCCTGGTGGGGCCGCTCGTCAACATCATGCCGTTCGACTACGGCGTGGCGTTCGCCGGCGCACCCGCACGCGCCCGCAACCTCTCCGCCGGGCCCGTCGACGACCTGACCCTCAACGTCTACGACCGCGCCGACGGCCGGGGCCTGCGCATCGACCACGACGGCAACCCCGCCCTCTACGAGGACGCCGGTCTCGCCGCCCACCAGGAGCGGTTCCTGCACTTGCTGGACCGGCTCACCACCGCCGACCCGCACACCCCCATGACCGCCCACGGCATCGCCACTCCGGCCGAACACGCCCTGGTCGTCGACGAGTTCAACCGCACCGACCGCCGGCTCCCGCCGACCACCCTCATCGGCCCCATCGAGGCCCGCGCCGCCCGCACCCCGACCGCCCCCGCACTGGTCCACGGCGACACCACGCTCAGCTACGCGGACCTCAACACCCGCGCCAACCGGCTGGCCCGCCATCTGCAGACCCTCGGCGCCCGGCCCGGAGCGGTGGTGGCGGTCGCGGTGCCGCGGTCGGTGGAGCTGGTCGTCACCCTGCTCGCGGTGCTGAAGTCCGGCGCCGCGTATCTGCCGCTCGACCCGGACCACCCGGCACCACGGCTGGCCGGCATGCTGGACGACGCCGCGCCGGTGTGCGCCGTCACCGACCACCCGGCCCGGCTGCCCCAGGACACCGGCACCCCGCTGGTCGTCCTGGAAGGACTCGACCTCTCCGGCTACCTCCCGGTCGATCCGGGACGGCCGCTCACCCCCGCGCACCCCGCCTACGTCCTCTACACCTCCGGCTCGACCGGCCGCCCCAAGGGCGTCGTGGTCTCCCACGGGGCGATCGACAACCGGCTGCGCTGGATGCAGGACAGCTACCCGCTGACCGCCGACGACCGGGTGCTCCAGAAGACCCCCGCGACCTTCGACGTGTCGGTGTGGGAGTTCTTCTGGCCGCTGCGCGAGGGCGCGGTGCTCGTCGTCGCCGAGCCCGGCGGCCACAAGGACCCCCACTACCTGGCCCGGCTCCTGCGCGAACAGGCCGTCACCACCTGCCACTTCGTGCCGTCGATGCTCCAGGTCTTCCTGGCCGCCGCTGACCCCGCCGGATGCGGGGCGCTGCGCCGCGTCTTCTGCAGCGGCGAGGCCCTGCCCCGCGACACCGCGCACACCTTCGCCCGCACCCTGCCGGACACCGAACTGCACAACCTCTACGGGCCGACGGAGGCCGCCGTCGACGTCACGTACCACGCGTGCGCGGCCGGCGACAGCGGCCCGGTGCCCATCGGGCGGCCGGTGTGGAACACCCGGCTGTACGTCCTCGACGCCGCGCTCCGGCCCTGCCCGCCCGGCGTCCCCGGCGAGCTCTACCTGGCCGGCCGGCAACTCGCCGACGGCTACCTGAACCGCCCCGCGCTCACCGCCTCCCGGTTCGTCGCCGACCCCTTCGGACCGTCCGGCAGCCGCATGTACCGCACCGGCGACCTCGCCCGCTGGACGGAACAGGGCGAGGTGGAGTACCTCGGCCGCACCGACCACCAGGTGAAGCTGCGCGGCCAGCGCATCGAACTCGGCGAGATCGAGGCGGCGTTGACCGCACAGGACGGGGTGGACGGCGCCTGCGCGCTGGTCCACGAGGACGGCGCCGGCGAGCAGCGGCTCGTCGGCTATGTCACAGGTGGCGCCGCACCCGACGCCGTACGGGCCGGGCTGGCCCGTACGCTGCCGGAGCACATGGTTCCGGCGAGCGTCATCGCGCTGGACGCCCTGCCGCTGACCCCCAACGGCAAGCTGGACCGCCGTGCCCTGCCCGCCCCGGTCTTCACCGGCGGCCGCGGCGCGCGCCGCCCGGCCGGCCCCCGCGAGGAGACCCTGACCCGGCTGTTCGCCGAGGTACTGGGCCTCGAACAGGCCGGTCCCGACGACGCGTTCTTCGACCTGGGCGGCACCTCGCTGCTCGCGGTGCGGCTGGTGGCGCGCGTCCGCGCGGCGTTCGGCTGCGAGCTGACGATCGGCTCGCTCTTCGAGGCGCCCACCCCGGCCGCGCTGGCCGCCCGCCTGGACAGCTCCGGACCGGCGTCCGGGGACGCTCTGGACGTCGTGTTGCCGCTGCGCGCCACCGGAGACCGGCCCGCCCTCTTCGCCTTCCATCCCGCCGGCGGCCTCGCCTGGTGCTACGCGGGCCTGGCCGCCCGCCTCGGACCTGACCAGCCGGTGTACGGCATCCAGGCCCGCGGCCTGGCCGGGGACGCGCCGCTGCCCCGCGCGCTGGCGGAGCAGGCCGAGGACTATGTGCAGCAGTTGCGCACCGTCCAGCCGCACGGCCCCTACCGGCTGCTGGGCTGGTCCGTCGGCGGCATCCTCGCGCACACCGTCGCGGTGCTGCTCCAGGAGGCGGGGGAGAGCGTCGAACTGCTCGCGCTGCTCGACGCGTTCCCCGCCGAACAGTGGCGGGAGCGGCCCGCGCCCGAGGAGGGCGACGCGCTCACCGCGGTGCTGCGCATGGCCGGCTTCGACCGCACCGACGAGCGCACCCGGGACGAGGTCCTGGCCACCCTGCGCCGCGCGGGCAGCCCGCTCGCGGGCCTCACGGACCACACCCTGTCGAAGATCGTCGACATCGTGCCGAACCACGCGCGGATGATGCGCGCCCACCACCACCGCACCTACCAGGGCGACCTGCTGTTCTTCACCGCCGCCGCGCCGCGCGCCGAGGACTGGCTCACCCGCGAGGCCTGGCAGCCGCATGTGACCGGCGCGATCATCAACCGCGACCTGGACTGCACCCACCCGCAGCTGATGCAGGACCGCCAGCTCGACGAGATCGCCGCCGTCCTGGCCACCCGCCTGAAGGAGCTGGACACATGACCGCCCACCACGGCCCGGCCCCGTACGACGCCCGCACCCGGCCCGTGGCGGCGGGCCGGCCCTGACGGGCGCACGGGGCCGCGGTACGGCCGGCCTGCCGGACGGCGACGTCCGGCAGGCCGGTGGGGACGGCGGCTAGGCGGCGGTCCGGGCGGTGGCTCCGCCGGGGGAGAGCAGCCCCACCAGCCCGTCGGCCAGTTCGGTGCGCCAGCACAGGTAGTCGTGGCCGCCGTTGAACTCGCGGTAGACGGTGTCGTCGTAGCCGGCGGTGGCGAGGGTCGCGCGCAGCCGCCGGGCGGCGGGGAGGGCCACCCACTCCTGTTCGCCGAAGGAGAGCCAGAAGCGCACGGGCAGCCGGGGCGCCTCAGTGAGCCGGGCGGTCAGCCACTCGGGCTCCGGACCCTCGGGCCACCAGAACGAGCCCGACTGGGCCAGGGCGTTCCCGAAGCGGTGCGGTGCCGCGAACGCCGCGTAGGCCGCGGTGAGTCCGCCCAGGCTCTGCCCGGCGATCACGGTACGGGCCGGGTCGCCGGTCACCGGCAGCCGTCCGGCCACCCAGGGCAGCAGCTCGTCCGTGAGGAAACCGACGTACTCCGGACGGCACGTCAGATCCGTCCACCGGGTGCCGGCGTCGACGGAATCCGGCAGGACGGCGGCGAGCGGGGGGATGCGCCCGTCGGCGATCAGGTTGTCCAGGAGGTGCGCGACGCCGAGCCGGGGCTGCCAGTGCTCACCGTCGAGCAGGACGAGGACGGGCAGCTCCGTCGTCTCCGGTGCCGTGCCGGGCGGTTGGTACAGCCAGAACCGGCGGTCGGCGCCGAGGTGGCCGCTGTGCACCGTGTGCTCGCTGACGGTGCCCCGCGGGATGCCCGGCCTGGGCTCCCAGTCCACCGCGGCCGGCGCCCCGGACAGTTCGGCGTAGGGGACCGGTTCGCCGCCCCAACGGCGCGGCAGCGCACGGGTGTTGTGCGGGTCGGTGCGGCGCTGGGTGCGCAGCCAGCGCCAGTAGTCGGCCCCGCCCGGCTCGGGGCCGCCGCCCTCGTCGACGAAGAGGTCGTAGGTACCGCGCCAGTCGTGCCGCAGACGGACCGTCCAGTGCCAGATGTCGGTGCCGGGGGCGCGCTCCATGAGATTGGCCCCGGGGTCCCGTGGGTCGGCCAGTTTGTTCGGCAGCACCTGGACGGCGCGGGTCCGGTCGGTGCCGCGCCACAGGAACGTCACGGCGACGTGCTCCGCGCCGGCCGCGGGGTCCGGCGCGACGAGGGGGGTGCCGCGGCGGCGGACCCCGGCCCAGAAGTCCCCGGTCCCGTCCGGCGCGGGCAGCGCGAAGCCCGGCCCGAGGAGCCGCGGCAGCGCATCGGGGCGCGCCAGTCGGGGCGGGTGGTTCGGGGCGTCCTGCGGCGGCACGGGCATGGAAGGCACTCCGGACAACTGGGCGGTGGACTTAGGGTCACCTTACTTCAGTCTCCGGGGTGTCTCCCGGCCCCGCCCCGCGGACACCGCAGGCCATGGGCCGCCGCACCCGAGCGGCGACGACGGCACGCCCGCGCAACGGCTGCTCCAGGAGGGGCGCGGACCGCCCGTCGCTCGACAACGGACGGCACCCCGCGGCGCGACTGCCGGTCAGCCGCCGAGCAGGGCGATCAGGCCGTCGGCCAGCCCGCCGCGCCAACAGGCGTAGTCAGCGCCGCCGCTGAACTCCTGCCGGGTGACGGTGTGCCCGCGGCGGCGCAGGAGGTCGGGGAGGCCGGACCCCGGCTCCGTCGCCGTTTCCTGCCGGGCGACGTCGAGGTGGACCCGGACGGGGGCTCCGTGCGGCGCGTCGAACCACTGCGACGGCCAGGACGGCCGGCCGTGACCGCTCCCGGCGTGCCGGTCGTCCGAGGGCCGGGCGGCGGCGGGGGACTGGACCAGCGCGCCGCCGAACCGCTCGGGCCGCCGCAGACAGGTGTGCAGCGCGGCGGTGCCGCCCAGGCCCTGCCCCGCGACGACGGTGCGCCGTGGGTCCGTGGTGACCGGCCGGAGCGCGGCCGCCCAGGGCAGCAACTCGTCGGCGAGGAAGTCCGCGTAGGGATCGTGGGTGCCGGGCTCGCGCCACCACCCGGCCGGGCCGGCCACCTCGGGCGCCAGTACCAGCAGCGGCGGAATCCTCCGTTCGGCCAGCAGCGCGTCGAGCGTGGCGGCCAGGCCGAGGGCCCCGAACCACCGCTCCCCGCCGGGCAGTACGAGCACGTCCAGCGGCCCGGACGCGGTGCCGGACGGCGGGTGGTAGACCCGGACCGCGTGCTGGTCGCCCAGGGGGAGGCCGGGGCTGCGCAGGCGCTCCACGGTGCCGCGCGGGGCGTCCGGGCGTGGCTCCCGCCAGGGTTGCGGCGGGGATAACGGCAGCTCGAAGAGCGAACTCCCGGCCGATCCGGCGCTCTCGCGCAGCGGTGTCCGGTTGTGCGGGTCCGGGGCGGCGTGGGCGGCCAGCCCCCGCAGCCGGGCCCGCAGCGGACCCTCCGCACCGGGCAGCGGGCCGGTCGAGATGTCCGCGACCATGCGGTACGAGCCGCGGTGATCGGCCCGCAGGCGGCGGGTCAGATACCAGATCTCGGTGCCGGGCAGGGGCGTGAGGAGCGAACCGGTGAGGTCGTCGGGGTCGGTGAGCCCGTGGGCGAGCAACAGCACCTGGCGGGTGGCGCGGTGACCGCGCCACAGAAAGGTCACCGCCCGGTGGTGCGGATCATCGTCGAGCGGCTCGATGAGCGGCGTGCCGTCCCGCTCGACCGTGGCCCAGAACTCGGCGGTCAGTGCGCCGCGTTCGGCCTGACCGGCCTGCTCGATCCGCCGGGCGAGGCGGGTGAGGCGCGGGCTGGTGACGGTGTGCGGCGCGGGGGCGGGGGCGTCCGCGGGTGCCGGGACCGCGGCGGAGACGGTGCGGCTCATGCGAGCGCGCCCGGTATGCGGTGCGGCTGCCCGGCCCGCGGACCGGCCGCCGGCCGGACCACGGGTCCGTCGGGAACGGCCCGGTCCCGGCGGTGGAGTTTTCGGAGCGAGGGGTGAAGGGGCTGGAGGGCGAATCGATGCGTCATGTGGGGAAGGGTGTTTCCGATCGGAGCGCGCGGTACGCGGGCGATGCGCGCTCGGTACCGCGTGGTGCGGGCAGTTCGGACGGTTCGGGCAGGGCGGCGGCAGGCCGTCCTCGTACGGATGCGGTGGTGGCCCGGCGCCGGGGCCCCGCCCGTGCTCGGGCGAGGCGGGCGGGACGCGGTGCTGGCTCCGGACCGGGCCGGGCCGACGGGGCCGGGCGTCAGCGCCCGAGGGGGAAGCGGTGCAGCACGTCCTCACCCTCGGGTCCGGAGCCGGACTTGGCGACCACGAAGGCCGCGCCGTGGGTCACCCGCACATGGTTGGGGTTGGCCCCGGTGTTGAGGGTGTCGACGACGGTGCCCTTACGGGGGTCGACGACCGAGACTCCGGCCGTGCCGCGGTTGGCGACCAGGACCCGGCCCGAGCGCGGGTCGGCGGCGACGGACAGTGCGCCCGCTCCGGTCGGCACGGTCCTGGTGACGGCGCCCCTGCGCAGGTTGATCACCGAGACGGTGCCGGCGGCCTGGTCGGCGGAGTAGGCGGTCCGGCCGTCCTCGGAAAGGGCTATCGAGAGGGGGCCGTCCCCCGTCGGGATCAGCCGTGGTCCGGCGGCACCCGGGGCGATCTCGATGATCCGGTCGTTGGCGAGGTCGGTGGCGTAGGCGGTGCCGGACCGCTCGTTGACCGCGAGGCCCGCGGGGCTCGACCCCGCGACCGTCACCCGCCGCTTCTCCCGGTAGGTGCGGGTGTCGAAGGCGACGACGCTGCCGTCACCGAAGCTGCTGGCCCAGGCCAGATTGTGCCGCTCGTCGACGACGACCTCCCGGGCGTGCGGCACACCCGGCAGGGTGGCGAGGTGCTTGCCGGTGCGCTGGCTGTAGACGGCCACGGAGTTGTCGCGGGTGTTCGTCGTCCAGACGGTGTTGTGCTCGTCATCGACGGCGACGCCGTAGACCGCCTCCACGGCACCCGTCTCCGGCCGGCTGACCGGCGGCGTGTACGTCGCCCTCACCTTCAGGGTGCGCGGGTCGACCTTCACCAGGCCGGACTGCGTGACCGGCGGCCTGCCCACGGCGGAGGTGGCCCAGAGGACGTGATTCCGCTCGGAGTACGCGGACTGGTACAGCCCTTTGGCGACCGGGGCGGACTGCGGGCCGGGACCGGACTGCGGAGCCGGGTGCGCGGTCGCGGTGCCGGCCAGTGCGAGCGTGCTGCCGGCGGCGAGGCTCACCGCGATCGCGGCAGTACGGCGGATGCGGTAGGCGAGTGAGGTCATGCGGCGTCAGTCTCCTTGGCGGAAGCGCCCCCCGGAGAGGCGATCGCCGACTAACTTAGCTTAGGCTTACCTAACATGCACTCCGATTCGGTCGCCGGATTCCGTGAGCCGTCGCGGTGGTGGGGGAGGGGCGTCGAGGGCGGCCGGGCGGGCGGCGTCCGCCCCGAGCGGCCGGTGCCGGTGGGCGCTTCAGGGCCGCTCGGGCCGGAAGGACAGCGGCAGCCGGTCGGGATACCGCAGGGTCGCGCGGCGTTCCCGCCAGGGCGGCCCGGCGAGCCGGGGCGGCCGCGGCGCGGCGAGCAGCCCGGTCACCAGGGCCCGGACGACGATCCGGGCGAGCGTCGCGCCGGTGCACGCGTGCGGCCCCCAGCCGAAGGAGAGATGGCGGTTGGGGCTGCGGTCGAGCACCAGGTCGTCGGGGGCGGTGAACTGCTCGGGGTCGCGGTTGGCCGCTCCGAACAGCATCAGTACGAGCTGGCCGCGCTCGACGGTGACGCCGCCGAGTCCGGTCCGCTCGACGCAGGTACGGGTGGTGCCCTGCACCGGGCCGTCGAACCGCAGGAGTTCATCGACCCCGCTCGCCAGCAGCTGCGGGTCCCTCATCCGCGCCAGGGTGCCGGGGTGCGTCAGCAGGGTGTGCACCGCGTTCGCCGCCGCGCCGACGGTGGTGCTGTAACCGGCCAGGAACAGCACCCGCGCGCTGTTCCAGATCTCCGGCTCCCGCACACCCGCACGCTCCGCCCCGGCGAGCACCTGGGAGAGCAGCCCGGGACGGCGAGTGGCGTGGTACCAGCCGGAGATGAGGTCGCTGACCTTCTCCCGGGCCGCGAGCGCCGGCTGGCGGACCTCGGGGCGCAGGCCCGCGTCCATACCGCGGACCAGCGCGTCGGAGAGGGCCGCGAACTGTGCGACGGGCGGGGGATCGACCCCCAGCAGCCGGCACACCGCGAAGAGCGCGACGGGGCGCGCCACTTCCGCGGTGAAGTCGAACTCCGGCGCATCGGCGTACTTGGCCACCAGGTCACGGGTGTCGGCCACGGCGGCGTCCCCGATGCCGTCGAGGTCCTGTTCCCTGAACGTGGTGGTGAAAAGCCGGCGAAGGGGCGTGTGTTCAGGGGGGTCGAGATTCTGCATGCTCGACGCGGTGGGGCGCTCGAACCCGGCCCGGCGCCGGTCGCTGGCGAAGGTGTGCGCGTCGCTCAGGACCGCCCGGCAGTCGCGGTAGCGCGTCAGTACCCATGAGTCGAGCCGGTCGCTCCAGAAAACCGGCTCCGTCGCCCGCAATTGCGCGTAGGAGGGATAGGGATTCTCCACCATGACCGGCGACAAGGGGTCATAGTCAGACACGCGTGCTCCCGCGACTCGCTTTATGGCCTCGGCAAATGAACGCGTGGCCCGGGCGTAATTCCCGGGCCACGCCTGCGTGTCAGTAGTCGTAAAGCATGGTCGACCCCTCCCCCCGATTTCGGATGGCTTTTCTTCGCATGGAATTCATGCGAAGAATTCCGACTATGCCGTGCCGTCACAGTCCCCGCAAGGCCGTCGCGAAGGGCGGGGGGCAGGTAGATCAGATTGGCCGAATAGGCGGGTGGCGCCATTACGTCGAGCGATATTAATGGAGGAGGACGTTCGGCTTCCTCGTGGTGTTCGGCCGGTCAGTCACCCGCTCAAGGGCTTTTATGGACAGGCGCGCTCAGATGCAGGGCCTACGCATCGTCATCGCGGTGTGGCCGATCCGGTCACGGAACGGCCAATTCAGCTACCACGTGAGGGAGTTGACCGGTCGCGGCCCGAGGGCGGGTCGGCAGGCCACGGCGTCCTGGCCTCACGGTGTCCGGAACGTGCCGTCGGCAGCGGGCTCGGCGTAGGCCGCGTACCCGAGTGCGTAGGCGAGCGCGGGCGCGTTCTGCCCCAGCGCCCGCGCGTTCACGTTCCCCAGGTCGTCGCACGGCTGGTGGTAGCAGGGGTCGTACAGCTGCCCCGCCCGTCCGCCGTAGCGGGCCTGTTCCTCCTCCGTCTTGACGGCGCGCAGCCCGGCGTCGAGACCGCCCACCGCGATGCCGGCCTCGTCGAAGACGAGATGGTCGGAGCCGAGCGACGTCGAGGGGACCGTGTCGAACGGCAGGCCCCGGCGGGTGAACCAGTCCTGGAAGAGCGCGGACACCGCGTCGCTGCCGGGCGACGCGCCCCGCCACACCCGACGGACATCGTTGGGCGAGCCCAGCAGTTCGCCGTTGAGGAGCACACGGATGCGGCGGCGTTCGTCCCCGGAGAGCCGGGACAGGTAGGACGCGGAGCCCACGCTCTGCAACTCCTCCGCGCCCCAGAACGCGAACCGCACCTTCTGGGTGACCTGGCCCTGGCGCGGAGCGAGCCGCAGCGCGGTCTGCAGCACGGCGGCCGCGGCCGTGGCGTTGTCGTTCATGCCCGCGCCCTCGGTGACGCCGTCGAGGTGGGCGCCCATCATGACGACCCGGTCCGGCCGGCCGCCGGAGGTCTCGGCCAGCACGTTCTGCGAGAACCGCGCCATGCGACGGGCGCGCAGGGTCAGATGGAGCTCCACCCGGCCGGCCGCCGCCCGGTCCGCGAGCTGCTCGGCCGCCTTCTGGGTCACCGAGGCGACGGGGAGGCGGAACCCGGTGGCGGGCGCCTGATAGCGCCAGATGTGCTCCGGAGACGGTGTCGGCTGCCACACCAGGAGCGCCCGGGCACCGGCATCGGCGGCGGCCTTCTCCTGCTGCGCGAGCGGACAGGCGGAGGTGCGGGCCACCAACGCGAGGGCGCCGTCGAAGCGTTCGGCGGGGTAGTCGGCGACCGTGCACCCCGTACGGGACGCCTCCATGGCGGCGACCGGCGCGGTGAGGCCGCCGGCCGGCGTGGACGGCGCGTACCGGGTCATGAGGACCTTCAGCGCGCCGCCGCCCGGCGAGGTCTCGGTGGCCTCCTCCGTGTCGAAGGCGACATAGGTGATCGGCACGGACTGCACGGTCACCCGGTACCCGCCGGCCCGTAACCGGTCGGCGACATGGGCGGCCGTCGCCGCCTCGCCCGGCTCGCCCGCGGCCCGTGAGCCGCCGTTCTCGTCCGCCAGGCGCTGGAAGTGCCGCAACTCGTCGTACACCCGCCGCCCGGTGACCTGGCCCGCCAGCCAGTCTCCGGCGGCCCGGGCGGAGGAGTCCCCGGCCCCGTCGTCCGCCGCCGCGGCGGGCGTCAGCAGGGCGGCGGCACTCACCAGCGCCACGCCGATGCCGGTGGCACGGGCGAGGGCGGCGGACCTCCGGCGGGAGGCACGCCCCCCGCGGGCCGGACGCGGCGGCATCGTCCGCCGCCTCGATGGATCGTTCACGGTCTTCTCCTTCGCTGGATGCGGAGCAGTTCGGATACGCACGCCACCGCGGCGGCCGGATTCCGCCGCGCACCCGGTGACGTCACGGTGTCCCGGCGGCCGGCGGCCGGACCGGCACCCGCGTCAGGAAGCCGGCCACGCACACCGTCGCGCCTCCGGCCCATGCCATGGCCACCCCGGTGCTCGACGCCTCGGCCACCGAGCCGAAGACGGCGGGACCGACGCC
Source organism: Streptomyces sp. NPDC048612 (assembly GCF_043199295.1). Classification (NCBI taxonomy): domain Bacteria; kingdom Bacillati; phylum Actinomycetota; class Actinomycetes; order Kitasatosporales; family Streptomycetaceae; genus Streptomyces; species Streptomyces sp. NPDC048612. Next base: position 490,260 of record NZ_JBICVV010000003.1, on the reverse strand, counting down.
CTGCACGGTCATCAGGCCCGAGGTGAGCAGCCCGAAGGCCTGGCCGCGGCTCGCCTCCGGCACCGCGTCGAGAAACGCCCGCTGCAGCCCCAGGCCATAGGCGAAGCCGACCCCGCTGATCAGCAGCAGCACCGCACAGACCACCCACGGCGGGCGCAGCGCGAAGACGACCAGCGGCAGACCGAGGACCGCCGCCAGCGGAGCCACCAGGCGCTCCCGTGCTCCCGGGGACAGAAAGCGGCCGACGAGCAGATTGCCGAGCAGCATCCCGACCGGCAGACAGGCGAGCAGCGGCCCCGCCGAACCGGCGGCAAAGCCGCGCTGACCGCAGAACGGCACGATGAGGCTCTCCGCACCGGCCGCGAACGACGACGGCAGCCACTGCGCGAGAAGCAACTGCCGCACCCGGCGCGCGCCGAGCAGCCCGGCGATCCCCGACCAGCTGTGGCGCAGCACGGAACCCGGGGCCGCCGGCTCCGGCCGCCCGGAGTCCGCCGGCTGAGGCGTCGGCAGGTCGGGAAGCCGGAGGCGTACGGCCAGCGCGGCGGCGAGGTACGCCCCGGCACTGAGCAACAACGCATGCCGCGCGCCGAGCAAGGTGAGGGCGGCGCCGCCCCCCGCCAGACCCAGCAACTGGGCTCCCGACGAGGACATGCTGAACAGGGAGCGCCCCAGCACATAGGCGTCACCGGTCAGGGTCTCGGCGACGAGCCGGCTGGACGCGCCCCCGAAGACCGGGGTCAGACAGGCCACGACGGCCACCAGGACCAGAATCCACCCGACCGGCAGATCCGCCAGCGCGAGCGCCGCCGCCGCGCCGCACTCCAGCAGGTAGCCCGCGACGATCAGCCGCCGCGGACGCACCCGGTCGGCGAGCGACCCCAGCAGCACCGAACCGACCAGCTGCGGCAGGAAACCGGCACCGAACGTCAGCGAGCCCAGCAACGGCGAACCGGTCGCCGCGAAGACGAACACCGACAGGGTCATGATCCGCAGGGAGTCGGCCGTGATCGCCGCCGCCCGGGTGAGGAAGAGCAGGCGGTAACGGCGGTCCGCCAGCACGTCCCGATAGGTGGTACGCCGCTGCGGGGCGCCTGTGGACGTCATGGCAGGAGCCTGTGGCGGGGCCGCGGCGATGTCGACTGTTACGTCCAGCGGCGTAAGCTCCCGCCATGCTCCGCTTCGAGGTCGGGACGGACGACGTGCTGCGCAGCCGCTTCGCGCTGTCACCGGCCTTCGAACTCGGCGGCCTGCTGCGCATCTTGAGCGGACTCACCCCACGACGCCTTCCCGCCACCTGGCTGGGGCGGCTGCTACCGGCATTCCAGGAACTGCGCCGCACCACGGAGCTCGACGCGGCTCTCGCACTCCACCACCGCACCTTCGGCGCCTCGTTCGTCACCTCGCCGCCCAGCAGCCTCGACCGGACCTGGGAGGAGGACATGGCGGCGCTGCGTGCGACCCCCCTGCCCGACGCCCGCAGGGAGATCGCGCGCTGCCTCGCCGCGCGGCCGGTCACCGACCCGCACGTACGGTCCGTGCTGCACGACGACGGCGCCGTCCACGCGATCGCCGACGCCCTCGATCAGGCCTGGCACGGGCTGCTGGCCCGGGACTGGCCGCAGTTGCAGGCCATCTGCGAACGCGACGTCGTCCACCGCACCGGCAGGCTCGGCCGCTCGGGCTGGGCGGCGGTCCTCGACGGCCTGCACCCCGGGCTGCGGTGGCGCGACGGCGGAATAGACGTCATGCACTCCGCCACGGACCGCACCGTCGCACTCCAGGGGGAGGGGCTCCTCCTCATCCCCTCCATCTTTGTCTGGCCCGGCATCGCCACCCACACAGACGCACCCTGGCCGAAGTCCCTCATCTACCCCGCCCGTGGCATCGCCGCCCTGTGGGAGTCCCCCGGCCCCACCACGCACGACGCCCTGCCGGCCCTCCTCGGCCGCTCCCGGTCCCGCATCCTCACCGCCCTCGGCCGGCCCGCGAGCACCACACAACTCGCCCAGACCCTGCGCCTGGCCCCCGGAGCCGTCGGTGACCACCTGGCCGTCCTGCGCACCGCCGGTCTCCTGTGCCGCGCCCGGTCCGGCCGGTCGGTGCTCTACTACCGCACTCCACTGGGCGACGCACTGGTCGGGGGGACCCGGTGCGCGGAGGACGGGTGACGTGACCAGTGGCACCGACGCCGGGACCGGCAATGGCCGTGATGCGCGTACGGCACCGGCCATGTCACATCCCGGGCTCCCGTCCCGTCAGTGAGGTGTCCACCCACCTCGTCCTCACGGAACAGGAGCCCAGCATGTTCCTCACCTACCTCGCGGTCACCCTCGCGGCCTCGCTCGTCCATGGCGTGGCGGCCGTCGCGAACCTGACGGGCCACGACTACCCCCGGAGCCAGGCGGACAAGATGGGGGTGCCGCGGTCCTGGGTGCGGCCGCTGGGCGTCCTGCTGGGTGCGGGGGCCGCCGGGCTGCTGGTGGGGATCGCCGTGCCGTGGGTGGGGGCGCTCGCCGCCGGGGGGCTCGTGCTGTACTTCCTCGGCGCGTTCGCAGCCCATCTGCGGGCCGGCGACCACCACTTCGGTGGCTGGGCCGTCTTCTTCTCCCTGGCCGTGGCGGCCCTGGTGCTCAACCTGACCGCTCACGGCCGGTACTTCACGTAGCCCCCGCCCTCGTCACTCCCCGAGGCTCACGAGCATCTTTCCGGTGTTGTCGCCGCGGAGCATGCCCAGGAACGCCTCGACGCCGTTCTCGATGCCGGTCACCGTGGTCTCGTGATACGTCAGCTCGCCGGAGCGGAGCCAGCCCGAGACCTCCTCGATGAACTGCGGCCGGAGGTGGGAGTGGTCGTAGGTCATCATGCCGAGCAGCCGCAGCCGCTTGAACATCATCTCTTCGAGGTTGCGCGGGCCGGGGCCCGGCTCGGTGGCGTTGTACTGCGAGATCAGACCGCAGATGACCGCTCGGCCGTACATGTTGAGGGAGTCGAGGGCCGCTTCGAGGTGGTCGCCGCCCACATTGTCGAAGTAAAGATCGATCCCGTCCGGCGCGGCCTCCCTGAGCAGCCGGGCGACCTCGCCGTTCTTGTAGTTGAAGGCGGCGTCGAAGCCGTACTCCTCGACCAGCAGCCGGACCTTCTCGTCGGAGCCGGCCGAGCCGACGACCCGGGAGGCGCCCTTGATCCGGGCGATCTGACCGGCCACGCTGCCCACCGCACCGGCCGCCCCGGACACGAACACGGCGTCGCCCTCCTTGAGCGCCCCGACCTCCAGCAGACCCGCATACGCGCTCAGCCCCGTAGTGCCCAGCACACCGAGGTAGGCGCTCACAGGGGCGAGCGACGGGTCCACCGGGGTGGCGTCCTTGGCGTCCATGACCCCGTACTCACGCCAGCCGGTGAAATGCAGGACATGGCCACCCACCGGGCGGGAGCCGTCACGCGAGGCGATGACCTCGCCCACCGCCCCGCCGTCCATCGGCCGGCCGAGCGCGAAGGGCGGGAGGTAGGAGGCCACCTCGTTCATCCGCAGGCGCATGTACGGATCGACGGAGAAGTACGTGTTGCGGACGAGGATCTGCCCCTCGCCAAGCTCGGGCACCGGCGCCTCACGCAGCGCGAAGTCCTCCGGCGTGGGCCGGCCGTACGGGCGGGCGACGAGGTGCCATTCGCGGCCTGTCGTGGGCGGTAAGGAGCCGGTCGTCAGCAGTACGGACATGAGCGCAGTCCTCCTCGGGGTCATGGGACGAACCAGCCGACACAACCCCGCGGACACCGAGAACATTTCCCCGCCGACGGACGGGGAAGGGGGCGGGACACGTCCGATTCCCCACGGGCGGCCGGGCCGCCCCGATGCTTCCTGCCCGGGGCGGGGCCCCGTCCACCCCGGATCGCTACGGGCAGCGGATAGGTGCTGACGACCGGTGCGGTGGGTTCCAGCTCACCGCCGTCCTGGACACTTTCTTCCATACGCCCCCATGCCACAGCAGCTCTGGGAGAGCACACGTTGCCCCGAACGACACCACCACGACCCATCGACGTCACCGCGGTACTGCCCGAACTGGCAGCCCACGCAAGGAAGACGACCCGCCTGCACCCAAGACCCGGCGCCCCGGCCCGCACCGATAGCTCGATCGGCGGTCCGCTGCTGTGGCCCGCCGGTGAGCCGTGGCCCACGTGTACCGCACCCCGTATGGTGCGGCGCAGCGAGCCGATGGACCTCGCGCTCGTCATCGCGTTGCAGCAGGCCCAGGCCAAGCGGCAGGCGCGCCAGGGGGCGCGACGCGGTGGGCGGCGCAGCCCGGAGGAGTTCGCCCTGCTCGACCGGGCAACCGTCCGCCGTGGCGCGTCCTTCGACCTCGTCCACTACACCACCCACTGGTACGAGTCCGAGGCACACGAGAAACCGAACCTCCTGGTGCCCGTCGCCCAGCTCCACGCCCGCGATGTCCCGACCATCGCCTTCCCCTCAGGAACCGACCTCCTCCAGGTGCTGTGGTGCCCCACCGACCACCAGGATCTGCCCGGGCAGCCCCGTTTCTACGGAGGCCCGTTCGTACACCTCACCTGGCGCCGCGCGCTCGATGCCTCCTCAGAAATCCCCTTCGACATCCCCTCCGACGTCTCCTCAGTGCCCAGCAGCACGCCGCCGCAGCCCCGGGACACCCACGACTCCTACCTGCCCACCCCCTGCGTGCTGCACCCCGAGCAGGTGACCGAGTACCAGTACGCGGACTTGCTGCCCGATGCCCTGCGCGAGCGCCTCGACGTGCAGGACGAACAATGGGAGGAGGAAACGGGCTTCGGGTATCAATACGACCTGTCGATCGCCCCCGGCTGCAAGGCCGGCGGCTGGGCATCCTGGCATCTGACCGATCCGGCGCCCGTCAACTGCCGGTGCGGAGCGTCGATGGACCTGCTGCTCAGCTTCGACAGCAGCGAATGGGACGGTGGCTCCAAGAGCTGGCGCCCCCTTGAGGATTCCCAGGCAAACGCGGTGGGCGCTTGCACGCCGACCGGCGTGACCCCTGGCCGCTGCGGCGAACTACGCATCTTCATCTGCCCCGTCGACCCGAGGCACCCCCACCTCCTGGACATCCAGTAGGGACAGCGCGCCATCCGCTACCCGCGAGCCCGGTTCCGGCCCCGATACCTGGCTGGTTGACCAGGGCTCCGGCTCCGGTTCCGCACAGCCTCGTGATCAACAGATACGCCTCAGAGGTCCACCACCAGACACCGGCTCAGCGCGCGTGACACGCAGGCGTACATGCGGCCTTCGGGGGCGCCGATGTCGTCGCGGTGCTCGGGCTCGCCCTCCAGGACGGTGAGTTCGCAGCTGCCGCAGACGCCCTCGCGGCAGCCGGACGGCAGCGGATGGCCGGCGTGGGCCAGGGCGTCGAGCAGGGACTCGTCGGCCGGTACCTGGACCTTCCGTCCGGACTTGGCGCACCGCACCTCGAACTCCGTATCCGGCGCGAAGGACTTGGCCACCGGGTGGAACCGCTCCGTGTGCAGCCGGCCGGGCGGGAACACGGCCGATGCCGCGGTGAGCATCGGCGCGGGGCCGCAGCAGTAGACGAGGGCGCCGGGAGCCAGCCCGGCCGCGAGGGCGCCGAGATCCGGCCTGCCCTGTTCGCGGGTGGCGACGATACGGACGTGCTCGCCGTACGCGGTCCGCAGCTCGTCCGCGAACGGCATGGTCGCGGCCGACGGTCCCACGTACACGAGTGAGGCCGGTATCCCCGCCGAGACTGCCGCCCGCAGCATCGGCAGGACGGCGGTAATGCCGATGCCGCCCGCGAGGAAGAGGTATGCGGGCGCGGGCACGAGCGGGAAGTGGTTGCGGGGCAGGGACACGTCCAGGACACGGCCCTGGCGCAGGAACCGGTGGATGTACTCGGACCCGCCCCGGCTGAGGCGCTCGTGCCGTACGGCGACGCGGTACGCGGTGCGGTCGGCCGGGTCGCCGCACAGCGAGTACTGCCGGGTCAGCCAGTTCGGGAGGGTGATGTCGAGGTGTGCTCCGGGCTCCCAGGGCGCCAGCGGTCCGGTGGTGCCGCGCAGGACGAGGGAGACGGTGTCCTCGGCGGCCCGGTCGATGCGGTCGACGACGGTTTGCTGCATGGTCAGTAGAGCTTCCGGTAGGAGTCTTCGAGACCGCGGTCGATGAGGCCCGGGTCGATGTCGAGGCCGAACTGGGCCGTCGCCACTTCGCCCGGCGTCGGCATTTCCTCGGCGAGGGCCTGGCTCGTGGCGTTCCACAGCCGGGAGCGAAGGATGGCGCGTCCGCAGTGGAAGTACGCCTGCGTCACCTCCACGATGAGCGCCAGTTCCGGTTCCCTGGCCTCGGTCCGCATCCTGGCGAGCACCTCGGGCTCGTCGGTGGGGTAGGCGTGGCCGTTGACCCGCAGTGTCTCGCGCAGCCCGGGGATGAGGAAGAGCAGGCCGATTCCGTCGTTCTCGGCGAGGTTGCGGAAGGAGTCGGCGATCTTGTTGCCGGGCCGGTCGGGGACCGCGAGTGTGTGGGGGTCCAGGACCTTCACGAACCCGGGGTAGTCGCCCCGGGGCGAGCAGTCGGCGCGGCCCGCCGCGTCCGCGGTGGCCATCGTCAGGAAGGGGGAGTGCGCGATGAAGCGGTGGAAGTGCTCGTCGATACGGTCCAGGATCTTGGCCTTGGCCATCGCTTCCGGCTCTCCGAGCCGGGCGAGGACCTCGGCGGGCGACACCCGCCTGGGGCGCGTACCGCTCTGCGACTGCGTCAAGGGGAACTCCTTCCGGGGCAGGCAGAAGACCGCGCCGGAGCGCCCAAGGACCGCTCCGCCGCAGGTCATGGGAGTATTGTGAGCAAATACTCAGGTTGTGCGCTACTCGCATTCGCGGTCGTGCCCAGGAGGCTTCATGGCGTCGGAACGCCGCGCACTTCAGCCACGTAAACAGCCCCGTCAGGCTCGGGCCGAGCACACCCGGCAGCGCATCCTCGCCGCCGCTGCTCATGTTTTCGCCGAGTACGGACATGCCGCCGGGACCACCAACCGGATCGCCGAGCAGGCGCGGATCTCCATCGGCTCGCTGTACCAGTACTACCCGAACAAGGACGCCATCCTCGTCGAGCTGATGACCCGGCACCTCGACGCCGGGATGACAGCCCTCTCACGCGGCGATGACGACACGGCACCCTCTTCCCTCGAAGACGGCATCCGCCGCTATGTGCGCCGCACGATCGACAATCACCAGGACGACCCGCACCTCCTCCGCGTCATGCTCGAACAGGCGCCGCGTTCCTCGGAGTTGCTGGAGAAGGTGTCCCGATACCAGCAGACACGGACCGCCCACGCCCGCGAGCTGATCGAGGACCACCCGGAGGTCCGGGTCGCGGACCGGGAGGTCGCCGCCCGGCTCCTCGTCTCCACGGTCGAACTGGTCGTCCACCAGCTCATCGCCGCCCCCGACCCGCTCGCCCCCACACGTCTGGAGAGCGAACTGGTCACCATGCTCACCCGCTATCTCAAGGGCGATGCGGGGGAGCGCGAATCCCGTACACCACATTCCATTTGATGGTTATTCGAGGTCCAGCCGCTGGCCTTCCGTTACCTGACCGGCAGAGGACAAACACACCAAGCCCTTAGCTTCCTCTCCTGGCAATGCCCACAGCCGTATCGCCCCACCGGCGCAGCGACTGCGCGCATTGTCTCCGGAAATCCTCCGTTTGAACTGACGAGCTTTGGAGCTTCGCATGGTGATGCAGTTACGTACTCGTCGGCACAGCTTCCGTTTCGCCGCGGCCGCCGCCGTGGCAGCCGCAGCGGTGCTGGTGCCCGCGGCCGGAGCCACGGCCGCCACTGGAGCCACGGCCGCCACCGGAACCCCGCACGCCGTGGTGACCGCGGCCGAGCCCGCGGCCCACTCCGAAGGAGGTGGACGCTACGTCCGCACGGTGAAGCTCGCCGACGGCGTCTCGATCGGAAAGATCTACAAGCTGGGCGATCGCCACTTCCGCGAGGAAGGCTTCGCGCACGGTTCCTCCTTCGGCTCCATCGAGGCCACCGCGGCCAAGCCGTACGCTGCGGGCAACCTCAATGGGATGATCACCATGCTCGACAACAAGGGCAACGCCGTGTCGTGGATTCAGCGGACCTCCCAGGGGAGCGGACCGCACACGGAAAAGCTCGCCGACGGCAAGACCGTCGCCAAGGTGAGCAGGCTCGGCACCCAGCACCACAAGGCCACGTTCTCGCGCGACGGGCGGGTGCTCGGCTCCGTGGAGGCCCGCGGTGCGGCCACTCCGTACGCGGCAACGAAGGTCGGTCGAGTCTGGGTCATGCTCGACCTCGACGGCACCGTCTACTCCTATGCCGGGCCGGCCAGTTCCCACGCTCGCGCCATGGCAGCGGACTCACGACCGTGATCATGTGACGCGTGCCGGTCTCGACCCACCGGCACCGAGGTGGACGGCCGCCGCCGGGGGCATGGGTCGGCCCTTCAACTGGTGCTCCTTCAGCGGGAGATCAGCCAGCCCCAGCGGCGGTGCTCCATGATGACGGCAGCGGTGGCCAGCACGGTCACCGGGACCGCCGCCCAAGCGGAGCGACGCGGTCGTCGGGACGCCCCGAGGCCGTCTCTCCCTGAGCGGTGTCATTCACCTGCGGACAATGTCACAGGGCTGGGGCAACGGCCAGGCATTTCAGGCGAGTTGACGACTGGGCTGCGCCTGCCCTTTGGTCTCAGCACGCCCTACCCCTTGAAACTCTTCCCCCATTTGCGGAGCTGGGATATGCCCATCGCCAGGATCACCAGTCCGAAGCAGAGCCACATGAGGGATGCCAAGACCGCCCCGATACCGACCTCGCGGAAGCGGCCGTCGCTGCCCACCCAGGACTCGACCACGTCGTACTTAGCGCCGGTCGCGTAGTCGCCCGCGTTGACGAGCCTTCCGCTCCACCCGTCGTCGGCCTTCCCGCCACGAGGTGTGAAATCGCCACCGCATTCGTAGTCCGAGTTTTTCCCGCTCCGGTTCTTGTCGATGCAGTAGCCGACCGTGAAGGTGCCACGTGTGCCCACCAGACCGGTGGCCTGGACCCCCTGGACACTTTGGAGAAGGACGGCTCCGGCACCGACAAGGGTGAGCACGAGGCCCAGTAGCAGCCCGGTGATCCGCCACCCCCACGCCGGCTTCGGCTCGTTCTGCCGCTTCTTGTTCGACTCACGCGATATCGCACTGCTCACCCGCGCACCCTAGCGGCCGGACGAGGCTGCCCATGCCGCCAGTCCCGGGCGTGGGCGGACGGCCGGTACCGGACGGCCGGTCCCCGTGTGGCCGACAGACCCGTTCGGCCGCGTGCCAGGATGAACTCATGTTGCTGCGGCTGCCGTTCGGGGACGGGTTACGGGCTGAGCTGGGAGCGCCCAGAAGCTCTCGCAGGCTGGACAGCAGTCCTCGCTCGCGTGTGTGGCGCGTCGAGTTGCCGACGGCGACGGCGGTGGTGAAGCAGAGCGTCGGCGGTGCTGATGCCGGCGAGCGATTCGCCCGCGAGGTAGCCGCGCTGCGGTGCGCCGCCCGAGCGGAGTCTCCCGTGGTGCCCGCGGTGCTGGCCACCGATCCCGCCCGGCGGGTGCTGGTGCTGGAACACCTGGAGCACCGACGCCCCGCCGCCGACTGGATCGTCGACTACGCAGACGCGCTGGCACGGCTGCATGCCACCGCCCGGCCCGAGGACGCCGGGGAACTCCCCCGGTGGCAGGGCCCGAACCAGGCCGATGCCGACGCCTTCCTACGGCTTGCCGTGGCGCTGGAGGCCCCTGTCACGCCTGGTGTGTCCGGCGAACTCCAGGACCTGGTGAACCGGCTCGACCAGGCACCCGGGCATGCCCTTCTCCACGGCGACCCCTGTCCCGGTAATGATCTCCACACCGCTACCGGGATCAGATTCATCGACTTCGAGCAAGCCTCGCTCGGCAGCGGCCTGATGGAACTCGCCTATCTGCGCATCGGATTTCCGACCTGCTGGTGTGTCACGTCGGCCGCGGAGCCGCTGCTGGAACGGGCGGAGCAGGCCTATCGCACGGCGTGGCGCGCCGCGACCGGCTCCGACATCCCGGATGGCCTCACTGACGCCTGTGCCGGCTGGCTGCTCCGCGGCGACGCACTGGTTCAGCGGGCACACCGCGGAAGCAAGGATCACCTGGCCCGGATTCCTGACCAGGACTGGGAGTGGGGCACCGCCACGGCCCGGCAACGGCTCGTCCACCGCCTCGGTGTCGTGAGCCGGCTGACGGCCGACGACCCCGCTCTCAGCGGCCTGAGCACCCTCTGCACCGCGATGCGCCGACGCATGCTCGCGCGCTGGCCCACGCTCCGGCCGGTGCCGGCACAGCGTCCGTAGGGGGCGGCCCCCGAACTGTCGACGAATTACCCAACGCCCCCCTCGGCATCGAACTGCGAACGCCAACCGTGGAGCAGCAGGTCGAAGACCGTCTCCACGGCCGCGCGCGGGTCGGGCCGGCCCTTGGTGAGGGTCGGGACCTGCAGGACGAACCGGGCCAGCGCCGAGCAGGCGAGATCATCTGTCTCCCGGCCGAGTTCCTCCGCGATCGCGGTGCCGAGGGCGTCCGCATGGCGCAGCCACATGCGCTCCGCGTACTCACGCAGCGCGGGCGTGCGGTCCACCAGTGCGGTGAACTGCCGCAGGCGGGGATCGGACGCGATCGGCGCCCATGAGGTCAGCGCGTGGGCGCGCAGTGCCTCGACCACGCTCTGGTCGTCGGGGCGTTCACGGACGGCGGCGGTCAGCGCCGCCTCGACTTCCTCTTCGCGGTCGAAGACCAGCGCTTCCTTGCTCGGGAAGTGCGCGAAGAGGGTCGTCGTCGACACATCGGCTCGGTCGGCGATGTCGCGGACGCTCACTCGCTCGAAGCCGTGCGCCAGGAAGAGTTCCAGTGCGGCGTCGGCGATGGCCTGCCTCGTCGCGGCCTTCTTGCGTTCGCGACGGCCAAGGGGCGGGGAGTCGGGCATGACGCCACCGTACCCCATAGCTGGAACGAAGCAGAAACTGTAACCATTGCACTTATGGACTCGTTTCTGCTTTGGTGTCTCCGTGGGGGTTGCCGCCCCGTGGGGGACCCGGCACCGGGGCATCGCCGTGCCATGGCGCGCACGGCGTCACCCGGAGACCCCGACCGAGGAACCCGACCGAGGAAAGGGACTCCCATGGATTCTCCGACGCCCGCGAGCGCGCGGATCAGCATCATCGGCGCCGGGCCCGGCGGCCTCACCTGCGCCCGCATCCTCCAGCGGCACGGCATCGCGGTGACGGTGTACGACCGCGATCCAGGGGTGGCCTCCCGGAACCAGGGCGGCTCGCTCGACCTGCACCAGGAGGACGGCCAGCGCGCACTCCATGAAGCGGGCCTGCTGGCGGAGTTCTTCGCGCTCGCCAGGCTCGAAGGGCAGGAAATGCGCCAGATGGACCCGGAGGGAAGGCTCCTGGCCCACCATCTGCCGGACGAAGGGGAAACGGCCAGTCCCGAGATCGACCGCGGGCAGCTACGTGCTCTCCTGCTGCGGTCGCTCGACGCGGGGACGGTGCAGTGGGGGCGCATCCTCGCCTCGGTGAGCGGACCGGCCAACGGGCCGCGAACACTGACGTTCACCGACGGTACGTCCGTCGAGACGGACCTCGTCATCGGTGCGGACGGCGCCTTCTCCCGCGTCCGCACCGCCGTGTCACCCGCAGTGCCGCGCTACACCGGGGTCAGCTTCCTGGAGGCCTGGTTCGACGACGTGGAGCAGGCGCACCCCGAGCTGTCCCGCCTGGTCGGGAAGGGCAGTGCCCACATCGCCGACGGCGAGCGGGGCCTCTTCGCGCAGCGCAACAGCGGCGGCCATCTGCGCGTCTACCTCATGCGGAGCGTCCCCGTGGACTGGATCGCGGCGAACGGGCTGCGCCCCGAGGACACCGAGGGCCTCCGTGCGCATCTGCTAGGTGAGTTCGCGGCCTGGTCACCGCAGTTGCTCCGGATGATCAGCGACAACGACGGTCCCTACGTCGACCGTCCGCTCTTCGCCCTGCCGGTGCCGCACACCTGGGAGCACTCGCCCGGCGTGACGCTCCTGGGCGACGCCGCACACCTCATGCCGCCCCTCGGCGTCGGCGTCAACCTCGCCATGCTCGACGCCTGCGAACTCGCCCTCGCCCTCGTCCACTCCGCCACCGTCGCCGACGCCGTACGCACCTACGAGAAGTCGATGCTCCCCCGCTCGGCCGAAACGGCGCGGCTGCTCGAAGGCGGCGCCGAGCACCTGCTGGCGGTGCCCGACGCCGACACGTTCGCACCCGCTCCGGAGCCTGCCGCTGACCCGGGTCCGGACAACTCCCGGAGTGTGGTGGGGCCTTCCGGCGCGTAGGGGCGAGCGGTCGAGGGCCGTCGGATCAGCGCGGTTCGCGCATGCCGTCGATGATGCGGGTCCAGTTGTCGCCGCCGTGTCCGTCCTCGATCGCGCGCCGGTAGTGGGCCTGTACGGCCAGCGGGAGCGCGAGGTCGAGGCCGAGTGAGGTGCTGGTCTCGACGATGTGGTCGGTGGTCGCACCCATCATGGTGACCGTGCTGAGGTCGCCGGGATGTTCTCCGGCGTCCAGCGCGGCGCCGGGGCGCTCCTCACCGGCCCGCAGCATGCCACCGATCGTGTCGACGAAGGAGAGCAGCTCCGGCAGCGTCTCCTGGGCCTTCCTCCCCGCGGTGCCCAGCATCGCGGTGGCGTGCATCAGCCCGGACAGAGTGGTGAGGAACACCGCGAGCTGCGCCTGGTACATCATCTGGGCGAGGCCCGGGTCTTCGCCCAGATGCTGGGGTGTGCCGAGCAGGGTCAACGCCGGCAGGTGGTTCTTCAGCGCGTCCTCGCGGCCGCTGTAGTAGACATGGGACGCCGCCGTGCCGACCATCGGCGCCGGGACCATGACGCCACCGGTGAGGAAGGCGGCACCGTGCTCCGCCGCCCAGGCTGCCGCCTCGCGGGTGCGGTCGGGAGTGTCGGAGCTGAGGTTGACCAGCGTCCGCCCGGCGAGCGACGCGGTGGCGCTGTCGAGGACGGCGTACATGGCCTGGTAGTCGGTGAGACTCAGGATCACGAGGTCGCTCGCTTCGACCGCCTCGCCGGGTGTCGCCGCGAGCGTGGCTCCGTCGGCGACGACGCCGTCGGCCCGGCCGGCGGTGCGGTTCCAGACGGTGACCGGGTGTCCGGCGGAGAGGAGCGCACGGGTCATCGCCTGGCCCATCGGGCCGAGCCCGATCACGGTGACAGCGCTGTGGTGCCTGGTGGTGAGGTTCTGTTGTCCGTTCACCCCTCCATGCTCGAAGAACACCACTATTCTCGGAAGTACCCACTATTTACTGCGGTACTTACCTTTTCGTAAGGGGATCGGCGATGGCCAAGGCAGCGCGACGCGGGCCTTACTTCTGCGGTATCGACGCTGGGCTCGACGTGGTGAGCGGCAAGTGGAAGGGGCTGATCCTCTGGGAGCTCGACGCCTATGGCGTACGCCGCTTCGCCGAACTCCGCCGTGGCCTGCAGGGAGTGAGCGAGAAGATGCTGACCCAGCACCTGCGGGAGATGGAGGAGGACGGTCTCGTACACCGCAAGGTCTACGCCGAGGTGCCACCGCGGGTGGAGTACTCCCTGACGGAACACGGGCACACGCTCAACAAGGCGCTCGTACCGCTCAGCGACTGGGGGATCGAGCGGATACGCCGCGAGTCCTCCGAAAGGGTCGACGTGGCGGGGAGCTAGCCGACAACCGCAGAGCGCCCCGGTCACCACCGGTAGGCCGCTTCCCGCCGGCGGACAGTGGTGCGCCGGCTCCGCCGCCCCGGGCGCCCCGGGCCGGCTCTCAGGTGTCGTGCCCGGTGGTGCGGCGCTGTTTGGCGCGGTGGGCGAGTACCTGGAGGATGCGTTTCCACGCCGGTGAGGCCTCGGCTATCCGGGAGTAGATCAACTCCAGGTTTCCCCGTTGGCTGCTGTCGCGTCCGTGGGCGATCTCCCAGGCGTCCAGGTCTTCGATGAGCTGGTCCACGCGTGGGTCGTGCGGTTCCCAGTCGACCGACTGGTCACAGACGAGGAACAGGCGCGTCGTCTCGGGGTCGTCGAAACTGGCCTTCTTCTCCTGTATCCCCTCTGCCATGGCCTTCGGGTCCAGTGCCTGCATCAGGACCCAGGTGTCGCGCTCCAGCTGAATCGCCCGTTCGCTGACCCCCAGGCCGCGCATCCGGTCCAGGATGGCGACCACCTCGGCGGGCAGCACCAGCGCTTCGCCGCTCGCCAGGGTGGCGATCCGGCGGCGGTGTTCCGTGAGTTGGTCCATCTTGCGCTGCAACTCGGCATCGATATCGGCGATGGCGGCGGCGAACTCGGCCGGCTGCGCGTGCAGCAGCGCGTCGATGCGGGCCAGGGGCACCCCGGCGTCGGCGAGGGTCCTGATCCGGATGAGATCCACCGCCGCCTGCGCGTTGTAGCGGCGGTATCCGGAGGCGTCGCGTGCGGGTTCGGGCAGCAGGCCGACGTGGTGGTAGTGGCGGACGGTGCGCACGGTCACACCGGCGGTCGCCGCGAGCTGGCTGATCGTGAGCACCGTCATCCTCCGGTCTTCGGGACGCGCGGCAGCGCCGGCGAGGATCTTAGCGGGCCGGTTCCGTCCAGGTGACCGGCAGTTCGTGGACGCCGTAGATGTTCATGTCGGTCCTGAGCCTCACCTCGTCGGCGGGGACGGCGAGTTCGAGGGTCGGGAAGCGGCGCAGCAGTCCCTCGAATCCGGCGCGCATCTCGATGCGGGCCAGTTGCTGGCCGAGGCATTGGTGGATGCCGTGACCGAACGACAGGTGACCGCGGGCCTTTCGGCGGATGTCCAGGGCATCGGGGTCGTCGAAGCGCCGGGGGTCGCGGTTGGCGGCCAGGAGCGAGACGACGACGGTCGATCCCTTGCCGATGGTCTCACCGCCGAGTTCGATGTCCTCCGTCGCGTAGCGGAAGAAGATGTCGGCGACGGACAGGTAGCGCATGAGTTCCTCGACGGCACCGGGGAGGAGGTCGGCGTCGGCGCGGAGTCGGTCCAGCTGCTCGGGGTGTTCCAGGAGCGCGAAGGTGCCCAGCGCCAGCATGTTGGCAGTGGTCTCGTGGCCCGCGAGCAGCAACAGGAAGGCGATACCGGTCAGTTCCTCGATGCTGAGGTCGTCTCGGCGGGCCAGGTCGGACAGGATGTCCTCGCCGGGGTCGGCGCGTTTGTGTGTGACCAGTTCGGCCAGGTACGTGGTCATGGCGCCGTACGCGGCCATCTTCTCGTCCAGCGGCTGGTCCTTGACCAGGAACCTGGCGGAGTTGACCTGGAAGGTCTCCCGGTCCGCGTAGGGGACGCCGAGCAGTTCGCAGATCACCAGCGAGGGCACCGGCAGGGCGAACTCCCTGACCAGGTCGACCGGCGGGGCGAGGCGCGCCAGCTCGTCCAGCTGCCGCTCGACGATGTCGGTGATGTGCTGTTCGAGCTGCTTCATGCGTCTCACGGTGAAGGCGCCGGTGAGCATCCGCCGCAGCCGGGTGTGATCCGGCGGGTCCATGGCGACGAACAGGCCCGGCACCTGCGGGGACGGTTCGGTGGCGGCGGGCATGCCGGGGGTCTCGTACGGTACGTGGAGCACGCCGATGTCCTGGCGGGAGCTGAACCGGGTGTCGGCCAGGAGCTGGCGGACCGCGTCGTATCCGGTGACGAGCCAGCCCTCGTGACCGTCGGGGAAGAGCAGAGGGCTGACCGGGCGGGCCTCGCGCAGCCGGGTGAGGTCGCGTGGCGGGTCGAAGGGGCCGGCGTCGCGCTCCATGGGCAGGCCGTTCGGGACGGGAACCGTGTGACTCATCGGGATTTCCTCTCGTGGCGGTCGATGAGGGGGAGTGGCGCCTCGGGACAGGTCAACTGCCCTGAACGGCAGGGGACTTCCCCCGGTCATGCCGAGAAGGCTCCAACCCTGACGCAGGGTCAGGGTCAAGCCTTCTGCCGCCATACCCGAAATGCGCGCAGTTGTCCCGTGAGCTGTCCTGCTGTGCGGAGTGCGGCCCGCCGGTTTTTCGGGCCCGCCGGGTGGTTCCCAGCCCGCCGGTGCCGGAGGTGGTGCGGGGAACGACCCGACGGGCCGGGGTTTCGCTCGGGCCGGGTGCCGAGGTCCGGCCAGGGCTCCTACGACACGGGCTCCGTGTAGGTGAAGTAGCTGACCGGTGTGCTGCTCTTGGGGGACTGCACGTAGACCCGGGCGGGAATGGCGATCAGACGCTCCTCCTCCGCCCGTGCGAAGCCCTTGGGGTCGGCGTAGCGGACGACGAGGTAGCCGACGTAGTAGGCGCCGTCACGGCGGCCTTGCAGGCTGCCCTTCTTGTCGCTCGGGAAAGTGACCTCGGTCTGGTCGTCGACCCCGGTCATCTTGCGCTCGGTCGTGGTGACGGACCAGCTGTAGGTGAAGCCGGCCTCGCCGCCGAGCTCTCCGCCCGTCCCTCCATTGGCGGGAGTCGTGGTGACCTTGGGCGTGAACTTGCCGCCCACCGACCAGCCGTCCGTCGTGCTCTTCTCGTCGGTGACCTGACCCGTCACCTTGTAGGTCTTCTTCCCTCCGCCCAGAACGGCGCTGGAGCTCCCGATCTTGGGGTACTTGGAGCCGGGCTTCGTGTCGAGCTTCCCGACGAAGACGCACGGCGATGCCTGGACATCGTGCGGTGACCCGTCGATGACGTCCTTCCCCGCGCAGTACGACTCGGCGGGGCCCTGGGTGTACTTGTCCGTCATCTTGTCGTCCGTGGTGTTCTTGCGGACCTCGACGGCCGGGTTGTCGGCGTTCTTCTTTCCCCAGCCCGTCACCAGCTGCTGCGCGACATCCCGGTACCCGGCGGGGTTGTTCGCGTCGTCCGCGTACTTCTGCGCCGCCTGCTTGGCGTCCTGGACCGCCTGCTGGGGGTCGTACTTGTCCTGCACATCGCGCAGGTCGAACGGCATGACGGCACCGTTCGCGTCCCTGTCGATTCCCTTCGGGTAACCCATCACCGTCTCGGAGTCCCCGACGGGTGCCGTCTTCGTCAAGGCCGCCTGGATGTCGTCCTCGCTCTCGTAGAGCTTGTCATTGCGGATCGGATTCTCCTCGGCGGCCACGGCCGGTGAGGCGGAGCCCAGCAACGGCGCCGCGGTGAGCAGGGCCGCGGCCAGCACCGTGACACTTCTGGCCCTGCGCCGGGACGCCCGGCGCGGGGCGGCAGCGGAATTCGACATGGTGATATCTCCCTTGCTTCCAGCAGCTGTTGAGCGCGTGAGTTTCCAGAACCCCGCGAAAAGGGACCAGTTCATCGAATTCGCCGTGGAGAGCGGGAGGCCGGCCGGAATCCACCAGAAAGGGATTCCGCTGGGCCGCGCTGTGCCCGACCTCGCCCGGCGAATGCGGAACGGGGTTTCCTCCTCTCGGCACAAGCGAAGAGGGAAGCCGTTCCGCGGTGGTTCCGCGGACTTCTCGGTAACATTTGCGGCTTTTAGCGGGAAGCGCCTGCGCTCGCCGTTCTCACGCGGATGGTGAGACGGTTCTCAGGCGGAGTGAGCCGCCTTTGGTGCGGTGCCGGGCGTCCGGCGAGCGGCGATATCGCGCTTTGATAACGTCGCCGGTGCGACGGCGATCTGTTGTCCCGTCCGCGCAGAGCGCTTCCGGCGTGGCACGCCGGATCGAGGGACGGAGCACAGGTGAGGCTAGGCGCTGTCCGCGACGCCGCTGTCCCGGGCGGCCGCGCCGCCCTCGTCCACGACGAGCCGGGCGGACGCCGTGTGAAAGGCTTCAAGGCCGGCCGCGAGCTTGGCGACGTCGGACGGGTCCATCCGCTCCAGGGTGGCCGTGATCTCCCGGCTCCGCGCCGCCCGGTACTCCTCCAGCAGCACCCTGCCGCGCAGGCTCAGCCGCAACTCGACCTCACGTCGGCTCGTCGCGCTGGGGCCCCGTTCGGCGAGGCCCATCGCTTCCAGACGGTCGCAGAGCCTGCTGACCGCCGGCGGGCGCGAGGCGAGCGCCGCGGCGAGCGTGCGCAGATTCGTGCCTTCCCGTTTTTCGAGCACCAGCAGCGCGCGGAGCTGGGAAGGGGAGACCTCCGCCGAGCGCGCCGCCTCCTGGCCGTGCCCCCACAGCACCTCCAGCAGTTCGGAGGCGGCGAGGGCCGCCGCGCTCGCCTGTGCGCGGGAAGGGGACCGACTGGTGAAACGGGGCACACCAACACTCTGTCACCCTGCGCCTCTCCTTGTCAGACCGACCCTGCCCCAGGCGCCGCAGGAAGGGTGCTCCGGAACCATGACTGAACGCTGTGACCTGGGGCCGGCGCTGCGTGCCTCGCTCCCGCACGCCCTGCCGGCCACCTTGCGCGACCATCTCACCGCCGCCTACGGGGCCACCTCCGTGCGTCTGTATCTGACGGACTACGGCGGCACCGTCCTCAGGTCGTGCGACGCCCCGGAGGGCGGCGATGTCTCACTGCCCGTGGCCAACAGCCCCGAAGGGCGGGCGCTGGGAAGCCAGGAGCCGCGCGAGCAGCAGGCGCCCCATGGCGAGGCCGTCGACCACCATCTGCCGGTGACGGTGCGCGGCGACCGGATCGGCATCCTGACCGTCCGGCTGCCCGCCGCACGCTCCACACCGGCGGTCCTCGACGAGCTGAGGCAGATCGCCGGCCAGCTGGGCCACGAGATCCTGGTCGCCGAGCGGGACACCGACGTCTACCAGCGGGCCCGCCGGGTCAGCCGCCTCACCGTGGCGGCGGAGATGCAGTGGCAGTTGCTCCCCGCCCGGGCGTGTGCCACCGCGCAGTACGCCCTCGGTGCCCAGCTGGAACCCGCCTACGCCGTGCACGGCGACAACTTCGACTGGGCTTCGGACGGCGACGCGCTGACGCTCACCGTCACCAACGGCATGGGGCAGGGCGTGGAGGCCGCGCTCCTCACCCACCTCGCTGTCAGCGCGATGCGCAACGCCCGCCGCGCCGGCGCCGGCCTCGCCGATCAGGCGGCACTGGCCGACCAGGCGGTGTACGGCCACTACCGGGGCGCGTGTCATGTGTCGACGCTGCTGCTGCGCGTCGAGTTGGCGACGGGACGGATGGAGGTCGTCGACGCGGGGTCGCCGCAGCTGTGGCGGCTGCGGGGGAAGTCCGTCGAGCGCGTCGAGCCGGACCGGCAGCTGCCGCTGGGCATGTTCGAGGAGTCCCACTACACGGCTGAGAGCTTCACGGTCGAACCGGGGGACCGGCTGCTGTTCGTGAGCGACGGGGTGTACGAGGCGCCCTCGCCGCGGGGCGGGACGTACGCGGAGCGGGCGCTCGCGCGGGCGCTGGGCGCCACGCGTCTGCTGCCCGCCGCCATGGCTCCGGGAGCCGTGCTCCGCGATGTGGCCGAATACCGTGGTGCGGAGACGCTGGATGACGCCCTGGTGCTGTGTTTTGACTGGTTCGGCCACGCTCTCGGTCAGGCGGCGACCGGCGGGTGACCGTCGCGCGCGGTGCTGGTCACGCGCTTCGCTCAGGACCCCGCCGGACCGCCGTGCCCCGGGGAATCCCGGATCTCATATCTCCTCTTCAGCCGCAAAAACACCGCACCGATTCGGCCGTCCGGCCGTTCTCCGTCTCGGCGGGTGAAGAGGGGGCCCGCGCCTATCAACGCTTGATCGCGCTCGCTAACATTTGCCGGAAGGCAATTATCGATGAGTGCGGGTGGGCCCGGCCGCACCGCCGGGCGAGAAGTCCCGACGCGGTCGGACGGGCCGGACCGAAAGGACAAAGAGTTGGTTTCCGCTGAGGCTGCCGCACGCGAGCGGGTCACGAACGTGCTGCGCGAAGAGGCCGATGAGATCTCGGACCGCTGGGTGCGGCTGCAGCTGGCACAGCCCTCCCTGGACGGGGACGTGAGCGAGGCCGAGCTGGGCGAGGAGGCCGACGCGCTGGTCGGCGCCCTGCTCTCCGGCCTGGAACTCGGCGTTCCGGTCGAACGGGTGGTCACCTCGCACGAGGAGATGCACCGGACGGTGTCCGAGATCTCGCTGCGCCGTGCCCGCCGGGGCGTCTCGCCCACCGCGACCTCCCTGGCGGTCCTGTCGCTCAAGGAGGTCCTGCTGGAGGCCGTACAGCGGCGCACCCGTGAAGGGGAGGACCTCTTCGGCAGTGCGGTGCTGATCAACCGCCTGCTGGACACCGCCGGCGCGCTCTCGTTCGAGGTCTTCGTCGAGGGCCGCGAGGAGATCATCCGCCGGCAGAGCCAGCAGCTGCTGGAGGTCTCCACCCCGGTCGTCAGGCTGTGGCGCCAGGTTCTGGCCGTCCCGCTGATCGGCACGCTCGACACCGCACGCACCCAGGTGGTGATGGAGAACCTCCTCCAGGCCATCCAGGAGCACGAGGCGCTGGTCGCCATCATCGACATCACCGGTGTGCCCACGGTCGACACGGCTGTCGCCCAGCATCTGATGCACACCGTCAACGCCGTACGTCTGATGGGCGCGGACTGCGTCATCAGCGGAATCCGGCCGCCCATCGCGCAGACCATCGCGCAGCTCGGCATCGACCTGTCGACGATCCTGACCCGCGCCACCCTCGCCGACGCCCTCGGCGAGGCCGTGAAACTCACCGACGCGGCGTCGGACATCGCCACGCTGGACAGGCGATGAATGCCCCCGTCTCGGGTGGCGTCCCGATTCTGCGCCTGGGAGACGTCCTGGTCACAGGTCTCCTCAACGAACTCGACGACAAGACCGCCGTGGCGTTCACCGAGGAACTCACCAGCCGCATCACCAGCGACGGAGCCCGCGGCGTCCTCATCGACATCTCCCGGCTGGAGATCGTCGACTCCTTCGTGGCCCGCACGCTGATGGAACTGACCACCACGGCACGGCTGCTGGGCGCCCGGGTGATCGTCGCCGGGATGCGGCCGCCGGTCGCCATCACCCTGGTCGAGCTGGGACTCCAGCTCACCGGAGTGGAGACGGCACTCAACGCCGAACAGGGCATGGCTGCGATGGGGTGGCGTCAGAACCCGCAGCCGTCCGGAGGGGGCCGGAGTGAGTTCCGCCCGTAGCACTGACGACCCGGTGGCTCCCGCCGCCACCAGGGCCAACGACACCGCCGACGGAAAGGGAGGCCGTACGGTCCACCATGTGCGCACCGAAGAAGACCTGCTGACCGTCCGCCACGCGGTGCGCGCGGCCACCCTGCGCGCCGGATTCAGCATCGTCGACCAGACGCGGGTGGTCACCGCCGCCAGTGAGCTGGCGCGCAACGCCTACATCCACGGCGGAGGGGGCAGCGTGACCATCGAGCAGCTGTCGCTGAGCGGAAACGCCGGACTGCGCCTGACGGTCGTGGACGACGGGCCCGGCATCGGGGACGTCGACGCCGCGCTGACCGACGGCTTCACCACGGGCGCGGGACTCGGCCACGGCCTGGGGGGTGCCCGGCGGCTGATGAACGACTTCGAACTGCACACCGCGTCCGGGCGGGGCACGACCGTGATCGCCACGCGATGGGCCGGGCGGTGACCCTTCCCGAGACCCTGCCGACGGCACACATCGCCGTCGACCACTACAGCGCCGTCCATCTTGCCGCCGAGACCGCCCGCGCGGTCGCCGGGCGCTGTTCCCTGCCGGGAGCACTGCCCGACCAGGCCGCCGTCATCGCCTCGGAACTGGCCAGCAACCTGGCCCATCACGCGACCGGCGGGTCGCTGTTCATCCAGCCGCTGCCCCTGGGCGGCGGGATGGAGATCGTCGCCGCCGACCACGGGCCCGGCATCGGCGAACTCCAGCGCTGCTTCACCGACGGCTACACCACCGGCAGCACCCTCGGTGCCGGCCTGGGCGCCGTGAAGCGGATAGCGACCGACCTCACCATCCGTACGCAGACCGGCACCGGCACCCTCGTCCGGGCCCGCCTCAGCGATCCCGACGCCGCACCGGCGGCCGGGCAGGAGGTGGGTGCGGTCTGTCTGCCGGCGGAGCGCGAGGAGACGAGCGGCGACGCCTACGCCGTCGTCGACCGGGGCGCCGTCCGCACCGCGGTCGTGGTCGACGGCCTCGGCCACGGCCCGGAAGCGGCCGAGGCCGCGCAGGTGGCCCTCCGGTCCTTCCACCGGGCCCCGGACCTCCCGCTGCCGGAACTCCTCACCGCCCTCCACCGGGCGCTGCGCCGCACCCGGGGCGCCGCGGTGGGCCTGCTGCGCCTGCACCCGGGCCGGGCGGAGTACACCGGTATCGGCAATGTCCGTGTCCTGACGCTGACCGCGCTCGATGTCGGCCACCGCCTGAGTGGCCAGCCTGGTATAGCCGGCCTGAACATGACGGTGCCGCAGGTGCGCTCGTTCCCCGTGCCGCCCGGTGCCACCGCGGTGCTGCACTCCGACGGCATCGATCAGCGGTGGGCCCAGGCGCCCTCGCCGTTCGTGCGCCGGCTGCCGCCGCACCTCCTCGCCGCGTCCCTCGCCCACAGCCACCGCCTCACCCGCGACGACGCGACCGTGCTCGCCGCCCGACCCAGCCAGAGACTTCCGTGACCCCCCATACCTTCCACAACCTGCCGGGCCTGCGACGCGCCGTCCGGGAAGTCTGCGCAGCGCACCGGCTTCCGTCCCACAACACGGCGCGGCTGCTGCTCTCCGTGTCCCAGATGGCCACGGCCGCCTTCGAGACCGAGGGCCCCGTCCGCCTGGAGGCCGTCGAACAATCCGTCCCCGACGGAAGGCGACTGCTGGCGGTCACCCTGCACGCGGGCCGGAGCACGGCGTCGCCGAGCCTGACCGACCTTCCGCTGCGAGGGCAGCCCACGCCCGACGGTGCCGTTGCCTGGTACCTCCCCCTCGGCGAAGGGGAGGAGGCGCCGCGCCCCGCCCCGGTGCCCGCCCAGGGCTTTCCCCAGGAGGCCGACGGGGCGGTGGCCCACGAGGCGGAGATCGCGGCGCTCGAAGGTGATCTCCGCGCCGCGCTCTCCCGGGTGGACACCCTCACCACCGAACTGCACCGGCTCAAGGACGAACTCGCCGAGACCAACAGCGGAGTGCTCGCCCTCTACATCCAGCTGGAGGAGCGGGACGAGCGACTGCGGCGGGCGCACGGTCAGATCCTGCGGGAGCTGGAGGACGCGCTCCGACCCCCGCCGATCACTGTCAGCGGTCTGGAGTTCGCCGTCCACTACGCCCCGGCCGACACCGACGCCCCCACCGGAGGCGACTTCTACGACTGGCTCCTGCTTCCCGACGGCACGGTGCACATCACGGTCGTGGACGCGCTGGGCCACGGGGTGCGCAGTACCCGCAGCGCGCTCAACGTCACGCACGCGGTGCGCACACTGGCCCTCGAAGGCCACCCGCTGGAATCCATCGTGGCCCGGACCCACGACATTCTCGCGCCGTTCGACCCCGAGACCATGGCCACCGTCCTGCTGGCGCGGATCGACCCCGAAACCGGCGCACTCCGCCTGGCCAACGGCAGTCACCCGCCGGCCCTGGTCGTACGCGCCGACGGGACCTCCGACTACCTGGAGGTCCGCGGCCGGGGTATCGGCTTCCCGCTCCCCGGGAGCGAGACCGTGCTGGAGGACACGCTGCACGAGGGCGATCTGCTCGTGCTCTACACCGACGGTCTGACCGAGAGCCGGCGCGATCCGATCGAAGGCGAGGCGCGGCTCGTCAAGAGCGCCTGGGCGCACGCCCGGCGGCCGGTGCACGAGATCCCCGGCGCCGTCGCGAAGGACATGCACACGGTCATCCTGCATGCCGACGACACACTCGCCCTGGCCGTCCGCCGAGCGGCGAACACCCCGAGCACCTCCCTGACGTGACGGCCTTGAACTCCCCCTGCCACGGCGGCCGTACGCCGCACGCCATCTTTCCCGGGCGAATGTCTGGGCAGACGGTCATGAACAGCAGCCGAGAACGGGCCCCTACCGAGCGGGAGGAGAACACCATGCAACACCAGCTCGTGCTTGACGACCACCCGTCACCGTCGGCCTACCGCGTCTGCCACCCGGACTCCGCGGCGGACGCCCGCGAGGTCGTCAGACACTTCGCCGCGCTGCTCCGCCCGGAGCCCTCCGCGGGGACCACCCAGAACGTGCTGCTCCTGGTCTCCGAGCTGGTCGCGAACGCGCTGCGGCACGCCGGCGCCGTCACGGCCCTGCACCTGCGCGCGGACCGCGAGCGGATCGAGGTCTCCGTCGAGGACCCCAGCTCCGCGCATCCGCGGGAGCGACGCCCCGACCTGTCCGGCAGCAACGGCGGCTTCGGATGGCCCCTGGTGAAGAGCCTGGCTCTCGACGTCGTGGTCCTCCCGGGGTCCTCCGGCGGCAAGACGGTGCGGGCGGCCCTGGCACGCTGAGAGCGCTCCGCCGGGCGCGGTGCGGAGCGGCGGCAGCGCCGCCCGAGGCCGGCCCGGCCCTGGGTGCCGCGGCCCCGCTCCGTCACCCGGCGGCGAGGGCTTCCGTCACGGACTCGTGGAGCGGCAGGACCGTGTCCAGTCCCGTGAGGGTGAAGAGGCGTCGCAGTGCGGCGGACGGGGCCGCGAGGCGCAGGGCCGGGCCCAGCGCGGTGTGCGCCTGCAACAGCACGTTGACCGTGGTGGAGTCCGCGAACGTGGCCGCGGACAGGTCGACGACGACTGCCGCGCTGCCGTCCTCGGCCGCCGCCCCGAGGGCCTCTTCGAGGGGCCCGACGGTGTCGAGATCGAGCGGTCCCGAGACAGCGACGACCAGCGCCTCCCGCCCTCGCCACGCCACCCTCTCCGTCGCCATCGGTCGGCCTCCACTGGGCTGGGGCAGCACGGTGAACCTCGCTGTAGGGGCTGACGGCTGGAGCGACGCGTCGTTCCCGGTCCGTCTGTACGACACGTGACTGGCTCGCTCCAGAATAGAAGCCATAGTTGCCGTTTGACAACATTCGCCATAAGGCAACAATCTGTTCTCGTCACGGAGCAAGGCGGCTGCGCCTGGCGTGGCGTGAGACCGGAAGCGGCCTGAGATCCGCCGCACGCGCTGGCAGAACATGAGCGTGGCCGCCGACGAAGCGTGGGCCGTCACCTCCTGTGCGAGTGGGGAGGGAGGCCGCCGCGTTGGAACGCACCGGGCCGTCTGCCGCCCCGCCTCCCTGCCCCGGCAGGTGCAACTGTGCGCGGGGCGCCCGCCCTTCCGTGCTCACGGGGGTCAAGAGGCCACCGTGACGGGAGCCTTGACCACCCTGTTCCGTCATGCGGCGCGGTTCCCCGCCGACCCCCGCCTTTGCCCTCGTCCACGGACGAAGAATGCCTGAGAGACCGTGACTCAACGCCTTGGGGTAGCACGCGCCTTGCAAGCCTCGCCCCCGCACGCTCTGGTGGACACGCTTCGCGAGGTACTCGCCGAAGGCTACGGCGCGCTCTCGGTGGAGTTGCTGCTCGCTGACCACGGGGCGACGGCCCTCGCCCCCTTCGGCGCGGCGGGAGCGGCCGCCACACCGGTCCCCGTCGCCAACAGCGCCGAGGGCAGGGCGTTCGGCAGCCAGCAACCCCGTAGCCGGACCCGGCAGGGAGGGATCGTCGAGCACCACCTTCCGGTGACCGTCCGCGGGGAACGCACCGGCGTTCTCACCGTACGGCTGCCCGTCGAGCGGTCCCTGCCGGAAGCCGTCGACGACCTCGTCCACGTGGCCGGTGTGCTCGGCCACGAACTCCTGGTGGCCGAGCGGGACACCGACGTCTACCGGCGGGCGCGACGCATCAGCCGGCTCAGTCTCGCCGCCGAGATGCAGTGGCAACTCCTGCCCGCCAGCGCCTGTTCCGCCGCCGAGTACGCCATCGGCGCCCAGCTCGAACCCGCCTATGACAGCCACGGCGACAACTACGACTGGGCCTCGGACGCCGACGAGCTGACCCTCGCCGTCACCGACGGCACGGGCACCGGCGTTGCCGCCTCGATGCTCACCCATCTCGCCGTGAACGCGCTGCGCAACGCGCGCCGGGCGGGTATCGGCATCGAGGACCAGGCGGCACTGGCCGACCAGGCCGTCTACGCCCAGTACCGGGGCGCCGCCCATGTGTCCACGCTGCTGCTGTGCTTCGACCTCGCGAACGGCCGGGTCCAGGCCGTGGACGCCGGGTCGCCCCAGCTGTGGCGACTGCGGAGACGGACCGTCGAGCGCATCGAACTCGACGGCCAGATGCCGCTCGGCATGTTCGAGGAGACCCATTACAAGCCGCAGGAGTTCGAGGTACTGCCCGGGGACCGGCTGCTCATCGTCAGCGACGGCGTGTACGGGGCGCGTTCCCCGCGGGGGGAGGCCTACGTGGAGCGCGCCCTGGCCCGGACCATCCACGCCGGCCGGCTGCTCCCGGCCGCCGACGTGCCCCGTGCCGTACTCCGTGACCTGGCCGCACACCGCGACGCCGCCTCACCGGACGACTCCCTGGTGCTGTGCGTCGACTGGTTCGGACGGCAGGGAGACCCGGCGGCGGGGCCGGGGAGGGCGGCAGACGCCGGGGACGGCCCCCTTTAGAAGCAGCAGTTCCGGGTACGCGGGACAGGGCACCGCTCCAAGGGCGCAGCGGGTGTCACCAGCAGGGGCCTCACGCTCGCCGGTGTCCCGGTGCCGGCACCCTGCCGACCCCTACGGAAAGGCGGATCATGCTCTTCTTGGTCGTGGCCCTGTTCCTGTTCGGCGCACTCCTGGGGACCGCGGGGCACGTTCCCGTGCCCGTCACGGTCGTCGCCGGAATCGCCATCACCGCCTGGCTGGCGGTCTTCTTCGCGAGGGAGCGCCACAAGGCGGGCGGCGCGACGAAGGGAGCCGGCCGATGACCTCCCTGCGGATTCCCCTGAAGACCGGAGCGCACCCTCAGGCCGACCGCATGGCGGTCGCCGCGTTCGTCTGCGGGCTGCTGGGCCTGCTGGTGTTCAACCTCTTCCTCGGCCCGTGCGCCCTGTTCTTCGGCGCGGCGGCCCTCCGCCGCGGGACCATCCGGCGCCTGCGCGCCTCCCTGGGCCTGCTCTTCGGCACCGTCGACCTCGTGCTGCTGGTGGTGCTGTCCGCGCACAGCGGCACCCTCAGCTGGCACCTCTGAGAGCCGGCCGGCGGGCACCGGGCCCGGGGGCTTGACCTTGCAGCTGCTGTAACGACGACCATGGCGTCATGTTGTCGATCAGCGAATTCAGCGAAATGTGCCATCTGCCGCCACAGACGCTGCGGTACTACCACTCCGAGGGTCTGCTCGTCCCGGCCCATGTCGACGAGCAGACCGGCTACCGCTCGTACCTGCTGGAACAGGCCGAACAGGCCATGCTGGTCACCGTCCTGCGCGGCACGGGCATGAGCGTCAAGCTCGTCCGGCGGGCTCTCGACGAACCGGACACCGCCCCGGCTCTGCTGCAGGAGCACAGCGCGGAGGTGGAGCGCCTGCGGCAGGCCCAGGACGAGGCGATCAGGGACGCGCGCAGGTTCTTCGCCTCGTGGCCGGAGGTGCGCCGGTGCCACACGCCCGGGACGACGGTGGTCTCGAAGCTGGTGCCCGGCACCTCGGTCGTGTGCGACCAGCGCGCGTGGGACGAGGCCGATGCCGCCATCGCCGCCACCGCGCGGGAGGTGGTCAGGGCCGTGGAGTCCTGCGGGGCCGTCGTGCCGGGGCCCCCTTGGTACACCCTGGCCAACGAGACCCCGGAGCAGCGGAGACGGACCCTCGCGGGCGAGGAGGAGTCCTGGCTGGTGAAGATTCCCGTCACGGCGGACGAGGGCACCCTCGCGGCGCTGCCCGGCGATCTGGAGGTGCAGACCTTCGAGGCCAGGGACGAACTGTCGATCTTCATCCCGGGCCGGTCCTCGATAGCCAAGTACTGCACCGCGCTCTCCCGCCTGACCCCGTACCCCCTCGACGCCGCGTACGTCGACATCACCCGCCTGCGCCATGTGCTGCACGACGACGGCATCGAGACCGCCGCGGCGATCCGCGCGCTCGACGAGGGGATGGGGACCGGCGTGCCAGGCCGTGGCGCTGCTGCTCGGTCCGTACGCCGAGGTGGTGCTGCACGATCCGGACAGCGACCGGATTCTGGCGATCTGACCCGGCAGGCGGGCCGTGAGGGTGCCACGGCCCGCCCGTTCCCCGCTGACGTGGCGGGTCAGTAGAGGTGGATGTAGGCCTCGCAGTAGTTGAGGCCGCCGAACGACTTGCGCTGGATCTTGAGGTAGGGCTTGCGGGCGAGGTCCACCCCGCCCATGTTCGGGCGCCAGGTGAAGTCGTCGTCCTGGTCCCGGAACCACGACTCGGACGTGAAGGTGGTCCGCCCGCCGTCCGCCCGGTAGTGGAGCGTGGTCGACGAGAACTTGTCGTAGCCGCCGGTCTCGTAGGCCTGCACGCTGTTGAGGTAGCTCCACTTGCCACGGATCGTGTACGTCGCGCTGATCGTCAGGTCGTTGCACGTGGTCGAGCCTGTGTCGGCGGCGACGGCACTGACGTGCATCGTCCTCGCCGGCGGGCCGGCCGCGGCCGAGGGGGCGGCCGCGACGACAGGGACGCTTGCGCCGATCGCCGCGACGGCGGCCGTGAGAGCGAGACGGATGGTGCGCATCGGTCCTCCTTGAAGGGGCGTGCCGTTCCCGGTCCGTGAGCGGCTCCGACGGAGCTTCCTCGCACGCTCGGGGCCCGCCGGGGGCTGCTCGGCCGGGGCAGCAAGAGCCTGACGGAGCGGCACGGACGCACACAACAGCGTTCGCTGTCCCGGACAACCGGTGGGGTGTCCGGCCTGGTCAGCGCCTTGTCCGGATGCTGTCCGGGGCAACCGTCACACGGCGGGAGCGAGCAGCCGCCGACGTGTCGTCGGGAGGGCCTCCCCGACAGGGGCCGCGGACGCGCGTGGTGCCGGCCCCGACCGGGACCGGCACCACGGACTCCGCCTCGGACGCCTCGCGCATGCCCACGGGTGCCCGCTCACCTCGAGCGGGCACCCGTGGGCGGGCAGCCGGTCCTCGGAGGCGTTCCACAGCGGCTCCCGCCGGCAGCGGAACGCCTCCGGCGCTACCAGTAGTGCTTCCGTCCCGCGACGGCGTGCCCCGTCGCGCCCAGGAGCCACAGAACCGCGCCGATGGCCACGAGCACGATGCCAATCGTCCACAGGAAGGCCAGCCCCGTCACGAATCCGATGACCAGAAGGATGATGCCGAGAACGACCATCACGACTCCGATCTCGCACGAGTGTTGCCTTCACTGTGATCCCGGACCGCGGCCACGGCAACCGCTGCGAAACGGACCGGTTCACGCCGCGGCCGGGCCGGGGTGAGCGGCGACACGGACGGCGGTCCGCCCGGTGCGGGTAGCTCTCGCCTCGTCGGGTAACCGGCCCGGATGGAGACTGAGACCATGTCCGCACCCCCGCTGCACCTGCCCGGACAACTGGCCGCCGCCGACGGGACGGGCGCTTTGCTGCTCGCCATCGCGGGCGTCGCCCTGGTAGCCCTGCTGCTCGCGGCCTTCATGTGGGGGCGGCGGCACAGGGCCCGCGAGCCCGGTCCACCCCGTCCCGGGGAACAGCCCCGGCTGCCGGAGGGCGGGCCGGTCGGCGACGTCATGGAGAGCCGGGAGACCCGGGAACTCGCCCGAACGGAGCAGCGGCGCTCCCCGCGCGGGCTGAAAGAAGAGGACGAAGGCCATGGCCGTACGCCATCCCGCTAGCCGAGGCGGCGAGAAGCGAGGCCGGTTCGCCGAGTTCGCCGAGAAGGCTTCGCTGTTCACCAGCTCGCCCGCCTTCTTCCTCATCTGCCTGGCGCTGGTCGCCCTCTTCGTGGCCGTCCATCTCGCGCATCTGCCCCTGGAGTGGCAGATCGTGACCGGCGACCTCATGGCCGCGGTCACCCTGCTGCTCCTCGCGCTGCTGAAGAACTCCGAGCTGCGCGCGGAACACGCCGTCCAGCGCAAGCTGGACGCCCTGGCGGCGGCCCTGCTGGAGGAGCGTGAGCAGAAGGGCGGTGGTCAGGCCGCCGAGAATCTCAGGAAGGCCATCCGCCTGGAGGAGGAGACCTGACGCGGCGCCGCACCGCCCGCGCCTGACGGGGCCGGATGCGACCGCGGAGCCGTGGGGGGGGCGGGCGGGGGGGGGGGGCGGCGGCGCGGGGGGGGGGGGGGGGGGGGGGGGGGGGGGGGGCCCGGCGCGCCGGCCGGGGGGGGGGGGGGGGTGTGGTGGGG